>JAHJUB010000019.1 GCA_018829455.1 Candidatus Omnitrophota bacterium | reverse complement strand
ACGAACAGGCGCTGGCAAAAACCAACAACGACGTAAAGTCCGGCCAGGCAGCCGTAACGGAAAAGGTAAAGGAACTTGTCTTGAAGGAATACGGTATTCAAAACTCGGCTTCTCTGCTTCAAACTTAAGTGAAAGGAACAATTGACTATGAATGAACGGGAAAGATTTATTGAGGCGCTTTTATTCGGCAAACCGGATAAGATTCCTTGTAGAATACAGCCGGCTTCTGGCAAAACTGGACGGATGGTTGTGAAGTAGGGGCGGGGTTACACTATGTCCGCCATAGCCTGCCTACGCTAAAGCTACGACAGGTAAACCCTGGCGAAGGCGGATCCCCGCCCGCGGGAAGGGACAGACTGTGTCCGCCGTAGCTCGCTTTCTGAGCGTAGGTGGAGCCCCTCCCCACATCAATGATTGAAAACGAGCGGGACACGTGAATGACGCCCCTACTATAAACGGGTTGCAGAAATGCCTGGATTTGTGATAACATCAATGAGAGAAAGGGATGCTTTGTCATAAAATATTGATAAAGCTATTATGAAAAAGTTTGACGAAATAAAAAGAACCATAGAAGAGCACAAGGGTGAGTTAGAAGAAAGATTTAAGGTAAAAAGCCTGGCTGTTTTTGGTTCATATGTGAGGGACCAGCAAAGTGAGATTAGCGATGTTGATATGTTAGTAGAATTCAAAGAACCTGTTGGCTTGCTTTTTATCCACCTGGCAGATTTCTTGGAAGAAATCTTAGGCATTAAAGTTGATTTGTTGACCCCTGATGGAATTAAACCCAACCGGCGCCGGTATATAATGGAAGATTTGATTTATGTCTAAAAGAGAATGGAAGTTGTTTCTGGAAGACATTTTAGAATCCATCGGATTAATTGAAGAATACATTGATAATATGCCGTTTGAAGATTTTAGCAATGACAGAAAGACAATAGATGCGGTAGTGAGAAATTTCGAGATAATCGGGGAAGCAGCAAAATATATTCCGGACGATTTGAAGAGTAGATTCCAAGATGTGGATTGGAAAGGGGTTGCCGGACTCAGAAACAGAATTGCTCATGAATATTTCGGAATAAGTTTAGCCATTGTGTGGGAAATTATTAAGCGGGAACTTCCTGAGTTCAAGAAACAACTACAACAAATCTTGAGTGATTTTTAAAACAATCCTAAACAAAAAAACTCACCGAAGGGTATAACCAATTTGTGACTATCCGTATTAATCTCTACTTTGAATGAACGGGAAAGATTTATTGAGGCGCTTTTATTCGGCAAGCCGGACAAGGTTCCGTTTATGCCCGGCGGGCCCAGGGAATCAACCCTGAAGAGATGGCATCAGGAAGGTCTTCCCCCGGGGTGTGACTGGTATGCATTTCTCCTGAAAGAATTGGGCATAACCAAGGAAACCGGGCAAACGCCAATCAGTCTGGACGTTTCCTTTAAGATGATGCCGGAGTTTGAGGAGAAGGTGTTGGAGCACAAGGACGGCCATTATCTTGTCCGGGACTGGATGGGCGCAGTCGTGGAAATCTCCGACCGGTTTGACTACACCTACCTACGGTCCGCAAAAGATTTTGTCACCCGAAAATGGCATAAATTTCCGGTGGAGAACCGTGCGGATTGGCAGGAGATGAAAAGGAGATACGACCCGAAAACGCCCGGACGTTACCCGGCTGACTTTCCGGAAAGATGCCGGAAGGTTCAAGACCGGGATTTCCTCCTCTCCGTTTCCTTCAACGGACCTTTCTGGCAGTTGCGGGAATGGTGCGGTTTTGAAAACCTCTGTCTGTTAATGGCGGAAGACCCGGATTTTGTGGAGGAGATGGTCCTCTTCTGGCAGGCGTTTGTGCTGGCCGTTCTGGAACCGGCCCTTTCTGCAGCACCGCCGGACCATATCCTGATTAGCGAGGATATGGCTTACAAGGGCAAGAGCATGATTTCGCCGGGAATGGTGCGCCGTTTTCTGCTTCCCTGCTGGCAGGCCTGGTCAGAGAGAATCAAAAAGAGCGGCTGCCGGCTCATTGAAGTTGACTCCGACGGCTACGTCGGGGAACTGATACCGCTCTGGATTGAAGCCGGCATCAACGTCTGCTCTCCGATGGAAGTGGCGGCCGGCGATGACCTGCCGGCTTTACGCCGTAAATTCGGCCGGAATATGGCCTACCGGGGCGGAATTGACAAGCGGGCAATCGCCAAAGGTGGTAAAATAATGGAAGCGGAGGTACTCCGGGTTGTCGCAAACTACAGCGACTCCCCAAAAGCAGGGGTTGTTCCGCCTCTTTTGAAAGAGGGCGGCTATATCCCTTCCTGTGACCATGGGGTTCCTTCTGATATTTCCTGGAAAAACTTTGTAGAATACAGCCGGCTGCTGGCAAAATTTTGCGGATGGTTGTAATGTAGGGGCGGGGACATACTGCGTCCGCCGTAGCTCGCTTGTCTCGAGCGTAGGCGGAGCCCCCCCTACACAAAATAACCGCGCCGATATTTCAGGACTTATCTGGACAAATTGTAAATCCAATAGACAATTTGTCCGAATAAGGTATAAAAAGAAGCAGGCAAAATTAATACCGTTTTTGATGAGGTCGCCAAATTGGGAAGGCAATAGTTGGTCAGCGGTTTTTTCCCCGCTTTTAGGCAGTCAACGCTTTCGATAAACTTCGCGGCGATGCCTAACTCTATAAATAAAAACTGTTTTGGTTTTATCGTCAACCCGGTAAAGAATCCTGATATCTCTGACTCTTGTCCGATATCCTTCTTCTGCGGTCAATTTCTCTACACCGGAAGGGCGTGGATTGATTTTCAACTCTTGAATCTTCTCTTTCAGGGCGGTAAAGAGTTTTCCCTCAAACCCGTCAAGATCCTTTCCGGCCGGGGGGAGAATTTGAATGCTATACATCCCGGGCCTTCAGGTATTCCTCAAAGGAAACGGCCTGGGGTTCCAGGTCCTTCAGCCTTTTTAGTTCCAGGACGTCCTGGACAGTTTCCTCTCGCGCCAGTTTTTCGGATAGGGCCGTTTCGACAAAGTAGCTCTGCTTGATTCCGTAGCGCTCACAAAAATCTTTTACCTTTTCTTTTACGTCCAGGGACATTTTTACCGAATAGGTTAATCTTTCCATAGTTTTCACCTCGTATAACTGATTTTAGTATACTTTTACTTATTTGTCAAGTTGATTGACAATTAAGAAGCACGAAACTTATAATATCGGGGATACTTCGTGTCATTCTGAGGCGAAGTTGCGAAGGGTCTCGTAGTAAAAAAGATGTGCGGTGTGATGTCAAGTGACAAAAGGACAGATCACCCCTAAGCAAGTTTCGTCCAATTTTTAAAGGTTAAAGAACAAAGCTTGTTAAAACAACCTGCTCTTTGAAAACTTAAACTTTT
>JAHJUB010000018.1 GCA_018829455.1 Candidatus Omnitrophota bacterium | reverse complement strand
TTTCGTGACCCTGCTTGTCCCGCCAGTAACGAATATCCCAACTTTGGGTTCTGGCTATTATTTCATTGAGGACGTAATGTTCCCAAAGAATCCCTAAGTCCGCCGGCCTTAGTTCATGCCAACCCCGGTAATAACAAACGAAACCGGTGTCAAACGCATAAACCTTGGAAGCAGAAATGATTTCGGTCGGCCGATAGGTGGAAAAAGGCCTTAATATATAAACGGAAGAGGTATGCTCCAAAACGGCGAGATAATTGGAAACTGTGGTCCGGCTTATTTCGCACGGCTTGGCATACCGGGTGGCTTCAAAGATGCCGCCGCTGTTGACAAAAAGAAGTTCCAGAAATTTCTGGAAAGAATAACGCCGCTCTAACCGGAACAACTCCTGAATATCTTTTGCCCAGTAAGAATCCATCCATTCCTGGAAATCCTTCTCCGGCAAATCATCGCTCAGGAAAAACGGCGGCAATCCCCCGTGCAAAAAACGATGCTTAAGTTCGGCGTTGCCGAAAAAAACAAGGTCTTCGCTTATCATCGGCAAAAGATACAGTTCTTCTTTTCGCCCGGTCAGAGTATCCCGGAATTTTTTGGAGGCCTGAATGGTGGAAGAACCGGTGGCAATGATTTTAATCTTCGGGAAATGGTCGGCGGCAATCTTTAAAAGTTCGGTTGGGTTGGAAAGCCGGTGGATTTCATCCAGCACAATCCTGCCTTTAGCCGCCGATAAAAATGATTCGGCATCCTCTATTTGTTGCCGCACACTGGGACGTTCGCAATCAAAGTATTCAACGTTTTCTAAACTGCGGCAGAGAAAAGTTTTCCCGGACCGCCTGACCCCTGACAACCAGACGATTGAACGTCGTTTCCAGGCTTCTTCAATCTTGTTTATCCAATAATGCCTTTTTACCATATGCAACTATATTACCATATAGTATTACTAAATGCAATACTACTTGCGTTTGGTAAGGCCCTACACCCCCACCTTACCTCCCCCGTTCAGGGGGAGTAATAGGGTGAGCCGGTTCTGACAGGGGGATTAGAAGTGTTTCCAGGGCGAGTCGGGTTGTTACCCTTCCCCGCAAAACATCCTGCCGCCGGCCCAGCGCCTTTTCCAAAAGAGCGCGGAGTTCACCGGTATTCTTCGCCTTACCCGCAATCTTTACCATCGTTTCCGGCGTCTCCTGGCTGGAACGCAGGCCTTCCTTAAATTCCAGGGATATCCGCAAGCCGGCGATAATGTCTTTCAGCAATAATTTCAAGTCCTCTTCTTCAGCATCAGCCATCTCTTTTGCCAGTTTAAAAATCTCGGATGGCTCCTGCCAGGAAAGACCGGCGATGCTCGTAAGGTATTGCAGATTTGAAACCGTAATTGGCGGTTCCGGCAAACGGATTTTAGCGAGCCGGGAGAGGATGGTGGGTAAAAATTCCCGCTCGGTCTGAGAGAGGATTATGATAATTGCTGTTTTAGGCGGTTCTTCCAGGGTCTTCAGGAAAGCATTGGCGGCTTCATCCCGGATGGCTTCTATTTCCAGAAGATAAACCCGGTATTCCGCCTGATAGGGGGAAAGGTAAATCTCCGATTTCAACTGTCTGACCTGGTCAATGGAAAGAAACCCTTTTACACCTTCGCCCTGGATAATAAACAAATCAGGGTGCTTCTCTTCGGCCACCCTCCGGCAGACAGAACAATGGTTACAGGGCAAAGAGCCCGGTGTGATTTCGGAGCAGAAAAGCGCCTGCGTCAAAAATTTGGCCAGCGTGCGCCTCTCTTCTTTTTCCGCGCCGACAATCAGGTAAGCGGCTGCCAGACGATTTGCCTTAACCGCCTTGAGCAGTAATTCCTGGCTTTCGGTAATAGTCATAATTTTCGGGTCGGATGAATCTAACCACGCCAAGCAAGCTTGACAACTACAGAATTGAATTTAAGAACTTGTAGCGGTCGGATTCATCCGACTACTATTTGTGCGATAAATCGCACCGCTACACTACTTATAATCGCGCGGTTTTAGCTTTGCTAAATATGGCAAAATACGGGAAAAGACTTCTTCCGGAGAACCGTCGGCGGAAACGACCTTGATGCGACCGGGCTCCTGCCGGGCCAAATCCAGATAGCCCCGGCGGACCTTCTGCTGAAACGCCAAACCGAGCGCTTCAATGCGGTCCGTTCCTTTCACCCGGGTCAAACCGACGCCGGGGTCAATATCCAACAAAAAAGTCAGGTCCGGCTTCAGACCGCCGGAAGCAAAAGAACACAAAGTCCTGAGTTCCGGCAAGAGCAAGCCCCGGCCAAACCCCTGATAGGCAAGAGTGGAATCGGTAAACCGGTCGCAAAGCACAATTTTACCCTGGGCCAGGGCAGGCATAATTAACCTGGAAACCAGAACCCGACGGCTGGCAAGGTAAAGCAGGGCTTCGGCAACCGAATCAAGCGGGTCCCTGCGGCTCTTCTTCGCCAGCAGAATTCGCCGGATTTCTTCCCCGACTCTGGTACCGCCCGGGTCCTGGAAAACCCGCACCGGGTAACCCAGTGATTTCAGGTGTTTTACCATCATCCGGAGCTGGGTGCTTTTGCCGCAGCCGTCGGTGCCTTCAACGGTGATAAAGATGCCTTTCAAATTAACCTCTTTTCTCTTTTAATTTTTCGCCGTATTTTCGTCAGAATCATTTTTAAATAATAGCGTTTTCAATTATTTCGTCAATTTTAATTCAAATTTTCTCTTTTAGATTCTTATGCTCCTTAACCAATAAATCGCTCCATTCTTGATGAATTATATTAGTGAGTATTGCGTATTCGTCCTGCTCTTTAACTTCATTATTTTTCCAATAATCCGTCAACTTATTTCTAACTTCCTGCCCCATCATTCTTTGCTGTATCCATTTGGCGCTTCGACCCATTCTTTGCCAATACGATCTTGATCTATTTAATGCTTTTTCCGGGTCAGATACTTCTTGGATTCTTTCATAACCTACTTTTGCCAGCCAAAGTTTTATCGGCTCGGCTTTTTTACTCGGAATCGACTGAATGATTCTAAATAGATGTTCGGGGTTTCCAGCTAAAGTTTTTCTGTTTTTCCCTGTTTCCGTAGCCATTTCTATCTGGGGACAATTTGTCCCTATGTAACTGGCAATCTCGGGGTCTCTTTTTCTCAATTTTTTCAAGTAATCCGTCGGATTGGCGCTTTCAGTAAGCGCAAAAATAATATCAACCACCGAAAAGTACCATGTCTCAGTTTTCTCATCATAAACCCGGCGAATTTTCTTTCCTTCAAAAACAGTGATTTGTTTATTATTTTTCATATTGTGTTTTTCTCTGTGCATAAGTTGTTAAAAAGTTCTGAAAAATCTGTCTAAAACTCCTAAATTTCCTGAATGAACAGGTTGTGTAAGCCCAAGTCCTGCGCCAGTTTCACCATCTTACAATATTCCCGACCAACAACCTTGCGATTCAATTTGGGGTGGAACTGCGCCTGGTGTGCGGGAAAGTACTGGGCCATCAAACTTACGGTCACGTCCAAAGAGACTTCCCTCGCCAAAAAACGGAGCGCCTCCCCGGTTGTGGAAAGGTCATCCGGCAGGACCAGGTGACGCACAATTAAACCTCCTTGCGCTACGCCTTCGTTATCAACCTTCAAATTACCAACCTGACGATACATTTCCTTAATTGCCGGACCGGCAAAAGCAAAATAATCTACGACTCCAGAAATGTCCACACCAGCCTTATCATTTCCATATTTTAAATCAGGAAGGTAAATAGATACAACTCCTTCCAACAGTTTCAGGGTCTCCCTCGTCTCGTAGCCGCTGGTGTTATAAACAATCGGAAGGTTAAAACCTTCGGTCGCAGCCTGCTGAACAGCCTCCAGAATCTGCGGCACGAAATGGGTCGGCGTAACCAGGTTTAGATTATGGCAGCCGTTCTTCTGAAGCGATAGCATCATCCGGGCCAGTTCCGGAGTAGAAACCTCCCGGCCTTCCCGCAGCTGGCTGATGGGATAATTCTGGCAGAAGAGACAATGCATGGTGCATCCGGAAAAGAAGATGGTGCCGCTGCCCCGGGAACCGGAAATTGGCGGCTCCTCGCCGAAGTGGCTGTTATGGCTGGCTACCTTCGCCCGTTCTCCTCCCTGACAAAAGCCCTTCTCCCCTTTCAACCGGTTTACCCGGCAACCACGCGGGCAGAGCGTACAGGAAGAAAGGATAGCGTCAAACTTTTCCATTAAAACAGGTCGACCGGGTCAATGTCAATCGTAACCCCTTTATCAAAAATCTGCTTGTCCGGTAATGACCGGAGGAATTCCTGAATCCGGCCCGGCTTGGCGGACTTCAAGATGAGATGCCGGCGGTATGACCGGCGCATCTTTTTGTGGAAACAGGCCGCCGGACCCAGCACTTCTATTTCCATCTCTCCGGACATTCTATTCGCCAGTTCAGCCCATTCCCCGGATTTCCGGAGAACCGTCTCCTCGCGTTTTCCGGTAAAGAGAATGTTGGCCAGATAACCGAAGGGCGGATAACCGGCTTCTTTTCGAAAGAAGAGTTCTTTTTCGTAAAATTCCTCAAATTTAAATCCGGGGAGACTGGAAAAAACGTAATGGTCCGGATAATAGGTCTGGATGTAAACCTTGGCGTTAGGCAGGTTCCGTCCGGCGCGGCCGGCCGATTGACAGAGGAGTTGAAACGAACGCTCCGCCGCCCGAAAATCAGGCAGGTTGAGCAAGACGTCAGACCCTAAAACGGCAACCAGGGTAACCAGGGGAAAATGGTGGCCTTTGGTAACCAGCTGGGTGCCTACCATAAT
This sequence comes from Candidatus Omnitrophota bacterium, assembly GCA_018829455.1. GTDB lineage: Bacteria > Ratteibacteria > UBA8468 > MWAK01 > MWAK01 > JAHJUB01. Next base: position 2,489 of record JAHJUB010000018.1, on the reverse strand, counting down.
CTGGTATTTTCCGTCGCGGAAAGCCAGCACCGAATCAAGGCCTTCCTTCCGGTTAAGCGCATCGGAATCAAGGCGCAGGATACGGTTATCCGGAAAGAACCGGTTCAGTTCCTTCTCCACCAACTGGGTACCGACTCCGGACCGGCCCAACCGGCTCCGGTTACAGGCCGGACAGTCCGGCGGCTGGTCTTTCCGGTAACCGCAGTAGTGGCAGTAAAGTTCGCCGGTGGTGTGGTGGTACACCAGCGTAACCTCACATTCCGGGCAGGCAAAAAGATAGCCGCAGTCTTCGCAAAAAAGATAGGTGGAATGGCCGCGGCGGTTGATAAAGATAATTGACTGCTCTCCCTTCAGCAGCCTTTCCTCCAGCAGAGCGCGCAGAGTTGAGGAAATTATCGGCCGCCGCCTCTTCTGGGCGACGGTCCCGGAAAGCCGCAAATCGGAAATGTGGATTTCGGGAAAGGAGAGATTTTTGACGATGCGTTCCTTAAGGGAAAAATAGGCATACCGGCCTTCTTTCGCGGCCTGATAAACCTCAAGCGACGGCGTGGCGCTTCCCAGAACGACCAGGGCGCCTTCAATCTCGCCTCTTTTAATTGCCACATCCCGGGCGTGGTAACGGGGAGTCCGGGTCTCTTTGTAGGAACGGTCAAACTCTTCGTCCAGTACAATCAGTCTCAAGTCAGGCAGGGAAGCAAAGAGCGCGGAACGGGTGCCGAGCAGGACGGAAACTTTTCCCTCTTTTGCCTTACACAAAAGCCGGTAATGCTCCGCCGGCGTCAGCCGGCCGTGCAGAACCGCCACCCGGTTCCCGAACCGTTCCCGGGCCCATTCTTCGGTTTGCGGAACCAGCACGACTTCCGGAACCAAGATGAGGGCCTGACCGCCGGCGTCAGCCGCAAAAGCCGCTAACTGGAGGTAGATTTCCGTCTTACCGCTGGCCGCCACTCCCTGTAATAAAACAGTTCGTTTTTCCGACGCGGTCAGGAGAATCTTCAAATCATCCAGGACCTTCTTCTGTTCCGGTGTGACAACCTGCTGTGCCACGCCGGTCAAGATTCCCTGGTAGAAAACCTCTTCCGCAACGGGTTCTCTTTTCGGCGGACGGACCGAAGCGGTTAAAACGAATCTCAAAACCTCGCCCAGGGGAGCACAGTAATAATCGGCCATCCATTTGGCAAGCGTCAGCACCTTATCCGAAACAAGGGGCTGCGCATCAATCAGCCGGCTCACCGTTTTGAGGTTGGGCACATCCGGCAACCGGTCGGAGAGTTCTACTATGAACCCGATACTCTCGCGCCTTCCGAACGGAACAGAGACCCGCTGGCCAATCTTGATTGTCCCGGAAAACTCCCCGGTCTGATAAGAGAAAACCTGGCGGGTGGAAAGAGGAAAAACAACGGAACAGTATTTAGCCACAGGTGGTCTGGTATCCGGAAAGGAGCGCTTTTTCGCTGGGCGCAACCGCCTCCGGTTTACCCGGGAAGACCGCCGGCAGGGCTTCTTTCAAACTTTTCAAAGCCGGAAAGGGATGGATTAGACCCGGGTATTCCTCAGCCCGGCGGGCCAGGTAACCGGCCACGACCATATTGGCAGTTCTCCGGTCGCCAACCTTCCGGGCGCTCGCATCGGCCAAAACCGGAAACAACCGCCTCTTTTCCGCCTTCGGTTTAATCAGGTCGGCGTTGATAACAAGAATGCCTTTCTTCGTCACCATTTTTCCCAAATATTCGTAAGCAAACTGGTCCAGGAAGATGCCCAGGTCAGCCTCGGAAACGATGGGAGAAGGAATTTCAGTCTCTGCAATGATAACGGTGGCAAAAGTATAGCCGCCGCGCATCTCGGCTCCGTAAATCGGGTAACAGCTGATCGCCCGGCCCTCATTCATCCCGGCAATCGCCAAGAGTTTGCTCAGGGTGACTATGCCCTGGCCTCCGTTTCCGCCCAAAATTATCCGGCACATATCAAGGGGTTACGAAAGAATAAAATTTCTTATTTGGAGTCCCGGATTTGAGGTTAGTGCAAGGCACGACGAAGTCTGTGTACCCTCTGCGGCACACGGACAAGGAGCAACGCCGCAATAACCCAAAGATGGGACTCCCTGAAAGGCCAGGTGCTTTTGGGCTGCGACTGCGTCGCTCATCACTTCCGTAGCTTTCGCTACGCAATTTTCTTCGCTCCTTGTCTCGCTCCAAAATCATCTCTGGCAAATAGTCAATTTTATTCTTTCGTAACCCCCATATAATACCATTTGGGAACGGATTTTTACAAAAAAAATGGCATTGTGTTAAAATGGAGACCCGCGGGCTCGATCCGCCTTCGCTAAAGTTTACCTGCCGTAGCTTTAGCCCAAGTTCCACACTTTTGAGAAACAAACGGCGGAAACACAGGTATCTTCACTTTTTTATTTCACTATATCAGGCTATTTGACACCCACATTTTCTTCGGTTTCATAATTTCTTTAGGAACACCCAGTAACTCATAGAGCC
>JAHJUB010000017.1 GCA_018829455.1 Candidatus Omnitrophota bacterium | reverse complement strand
TCGTAGTGCGACCCTTTCAGGGTCGCCTATCATTTCCTACCCAATTTTGCTTTTAGTTCCTTTTCCACATTTGCCGGGACGAAAGTAGAGAGGTCTGCGCCCAGCTCGGCCAGTTCTTTAACCAGGCTGGAACTCAGGAAGAAATAATCTTCCTGGGGCATTAAAAAGATCGTTTCCACTTCCGGCGCCAGGCGCCGGTTGGTCAGGACCATCTGAAATTCGTAATCAAAATCTGAAACTGCGCGCAGGCCCCGCAGGATAATGTTGACCTTTTTCTTCCGGAGGTAATTAACCAGAAGGCCTGAAAAATAGTCCACTTCCACCCCGGGCATCCCTTCGGTTAATTCTTTCAGTATCCGAATTCTTTCTTTACGGCTGAAGGCCGGCTTTTTTCCCGAATTGTCCGCTACGGCCACAATTACCCGGTCAAAAATGGTCAGCGCTTGTTTGATTAAGTCCAGATGACCCAGGGTAACCGGGTCAAAACTACCCGGATAGACCACCCCTTTTTCCATTTTTTATATTTTACCACAAAAAACGTGTTTCGTGAATGCATACCCGACAAGTAGCCGCAGAGCGTTAGCTCTGCTAATTAGGCAATCAAGTTAATCCGTCTCCCCAAACCAACCCTTCCGCGCCATCCATTTAGTTATTTCCAACACCGGGACGACCGTAAAAGATAAGCCGACGACAATAGCCCAATCTACCAGCGGCAGGCTATAGGTGCCCAGCGGACCATGCAGAAAAGGCGCATAGACAACTAAGGTCAGCAGCGCCAACTCCCAGACGATAGCCATATTCAGCCATTTGTTGGCAAAAGGTTGATTCAGCGCCGAATGGCGGTCAGACCGGAAGTTGTAAGCTTTAAAGAATCCGATTAAGACCAACGAGACAAGGGTTATCGTCATCGCTTCTTTAAGACTACGACCGGAATCCAACGCCCAGACAAAGAGACCCAGGTTTACCATTGCCGACCATACTCCAGCTACTGTCATAAGGGTAACGACGGGTCGGGTGAAGATGCCGGAACGGGGGTTGCGCGGTTTGCGGCGCATCAGGCCGGGTTCCGGCGGGTCCACCGCTAAAGCTAAAGCGGGCAAGCCCTGCGTGGCGAGATTGACGTACAGAATTTGCACCGCGCTTAAGGGTAAAGGCAGGCCAAGCAGCGTGGCTCCTGCGATCAAACCGATTTCGCCGATATTGGACGACAACAGGTACGTCAAATATTTTTTGATATTGCCGTAGATGCCGCGGCCCTCTTCTATCGCGGCCACGATGGAGGCAAAATTATCGTCCGTGAGCGTCATCGCGGCGGCCTCTTTGGTTACGTCGGTGCCGGTGATACCCATAGCGATGCCGATGTCGGCCTTCTTGAGCGCCGGGGCGTCATTCACTCCGTCGCCCGTCATCGCGACAATGTGGCCTTTTTTCTGCAGGGCGGTGACGATCCGCAGTTTATGCGCCGGGGAAACTCGGGCGTAGACCTCTATGTTTTCCACCTCTACTTCAAAGTCGGACTTGCTCATCGTTTCTAATTCCGCTCCGGTGACGATGCGGCCTGTTTTAAGCAAACCCAGTTCGCGGGCCACCGCTTGTGCGGTAAGCGGGTGGTCGCCGGTAATCATCACGGGCCTGATACCGGCCTGTTCGCACGTCTGAATCGCGGCTTTGGCCTCGGCCCGGGGCGGGTCAATCATACCCACCAATCCGAGGAAAGTCATTTCTATTTCCGCGTTTTCCAGTGTCGCGATTGATTTGGATGCAACGGCCAGCACCCGCAGCGCCTCGCTCGCCATCTGGCGGGCTGTTTCCAAAATTATCTTCCGACCATCGGCCTCAAGTGTCGTCTCACCGTTTGCCGTCAATTGCCGGGCGCACGAGTCAAGGATGATTTCCGGCGCGCCTTTAGAACAGGCGGAGATACCTCCCGGACCATTGTGCAGCGTGGTCATGCGTTTAGTCTCGGAGGTGAACGGGATTTCACTGACGCGGGGAAACTGCGCGTCCAGGTCGGTTTTATCCAATCCGGCTTTAGCCGCGGCCACCACCAACGCGCCCTCTGTTGGGTCGCCTTTTACGCGCCAAAGACCGTCGGATACGTTACGGACGATATGCGTATCAGAGGCGAGCGCGGCGGCGCGCAACATCTGCCTTATCGGGGCGGAAGGTTCAAGGGTACAACCAGCGTCTGAGAACTGACCGGTTGGTTCGTAACCTGTCCCGGATATTTCCCACATCTTCCCGGCGACAAAGATTTTACGGGCCGTCATCTCGTCTTTGGTAAGCGTGCCGGTTTTGTCGGAGCAGATAACCGAGGTGCTGCCAAGCGTTTCGACCGCCGGGAGACGGCGTATAAGTGCATGACGCTTAACCATCCGCTGCATGCCGATGGCAAGCGAAATGGTGACAACGGCGGGCAGAGCTTCGGGAACAATGGCAACCGCGAGCGCGATACCGAAAAGCAACATCTCAATGAAGGGTTGCCCGCGAAATAGACCGACGGCGACAATGAAGGCCACGACGGGGAAGCTGAATTGCGCCAGTCTTCTCCCAACCAGATCCAGGTTTTTCTGCAACGGGGTCTTACCGGTTTCAACCGTTTGCAGCATTTGGGCAATTTTCCCGAATTCGGTATTCATGCCGGTGGCAACAACTATGGCGCGGCCCCGACCGTAGGTTGCAATCGTACCGGCATAAGCCATGTTCCGGCGGTCGCCCAGCGGTAATTCCCGGTTATTGAGCAGAAGGGCGTGTTTTTCAACCGGAACAGACTCTCCGGTGAGCGCGGCCTCTTCTACTTGTAAATTGACGGCTTCAATCAATCTGATGTCGGCGGGAATCTTATCGCCCGCCCGCAAGAGGATAACGTCGCCCGGCACGAGGTCGCGCGCCGGAAATTCCAGCTCGTCGCCGTCGCGAATAACGGCCGCGGTTAGCGCGGCCATTTGGCGTAATGCCTCCACGGCCCGTTCGGCGCGGTATTCCTGCACAAAACCCAACAGCGCGGCAAACAGCACGATGATGCCGATGACAATGGCCTCAATTCCGTGTCCGAGGAAGGCCGAGAGCGCGATCGCAACCAGCAGAATGATGATGAGCAGGTTTTTAAACTGTCCCAGAAGAATTGACCAGGGTGAAATACGGGGGCCGCCGCGCAGTTCGTTCGGGCCGTGTTCCGTCAGTCGTCGGGCCGCTTCCGTTCCGGACAATCCGAGCGGAGTGGATTTTAGGCGTGAGCATACCGCTTCAATGGATAAGGTATGCCAGATTGGCGCCGGTTCGTTTAAGATTGGTTTCATAGAGATTGTTTTCCCTTCCAACGGTAGGACAGGCGTCCGCCTACGCCAATAACGGGCTTCGGCGGATAAATCCCGCCTGTCATTACTCTTCTTTAACCATCCCGGCCGCCTTTCTTAACCGGTCCATAATCGCCAGACCCAAACCTTCTTCTTTAACGCCTTCGGCAATGATTACATCCACGTCTTGCCGGTCAAAATCTCTCAGAACCGAAAAAAGATTGGCGGCACAAGCAGCCAAATCAGCCCCGGGGCCTAAGGATTCCACATTGTAATCGCCGTACTTACTTCTATTTTCCTCAGTTGTTAATATCCCGAATGAATACCCCTGCGATTCCAATTCAGCCGCTAATTTTCTTACTTTACCAACCCGGGCTTTCCCGTTAGTTTGCACTAAAATTACCCGGGCCCGTGGAGCATAGTGCCGGGGATACATTCCCGGCGCTAAAACATCTTTCGGCTGGAATAACTCAACCTGGGGAATTATCGCCCGGAGCTTCTCCAGGCTCACTCCGCCGGGACGCAAGACACAAAAGGGTTGTCGGGTAAGGTCTACGATGGTTGACTCAACACCGATATTTGTCCGGCCTCCATCAATAATCAGGTCTATCTTCCCGGTCAAATCTGCTAAAACATGCTGTGCGGTTGTAGGTGAGGGCCGGCCAAAGAGATTTGCGCTCGGCGCCGCCAGAGGAGTCCGCGCTTCTTTGATGAGACTTAAGGCAACGGGATTAGAGGGCATGCGGACCGCGACGGTATTTAAACCTCCCGTAATAATATCTGGAATTATTTCGGATTTCTTGAGTACCAAAGTCAACGGGCCCGGCCAGAATTCAGCCGTTAAATCCAGTGCTATTTTGTGAATTTCTTTGGCTATTTTAAACAGGTCGTTTTTTTCGGCGATATGCACAATCAAGGGGTCGTCTAACGGCCTGTTTTTCGCCTCAAATATCTTGACGCCGGCCGAAGGATTCAAGGCATCAGCGCCCAAGCCGTAAACAGTTTCGGTCGGAAAAGCAACCAGACCGCCATTTTTAATTACCCGGGCTGCTTTTTTGATTTTAAGCTTATCGATCTTGGAGGGGTCAATTTCCAGAATTTCGGTCTTCATCGCGATATCTTTGATATTTTACTCCAAAACCGGAAAATTTACAATTAAAGGCTAAAGCGTGGGGAGGGGGGGGTAGGACAGGCGTCCCGCATTCGCTAAAGATACGGCGGGCAAAGCCCGCCTGTCTCTTTCGTCGTGCGCTGGTCCTTTTAGGGTCGCACTACATTTAAGGATGAGATTGCCACGTCATACAAAACGTTTCTCGCAACGACAAATTGCGTCGGATTGCCGCGCGATACTTCCGCTCGCAATGACGTCCTCACCGTTCCTCCCCTTACATTGAACCGATAATAGTTTAAAGATTATAGGGAGAGGTTGCGGCGGGCGGCTCTTAACGGTTATAGATTTTCCAAGAATTCTTCCAAGTAGAGTTCCGTGGCTTCTTTAAGATTGGCGATTGATTCCTCAATAGTATGGCCCTGGCTAACTGTTCCTACTTCAGAGCATTCAGCCACATACAAATTATCTTCTTTGTGAACTATTGCCGTGTAAAGTTCCATATATCGTATTTTACCCCCGCCCAAATCGTGAAACTCGTTGATACGAAAAGCCGGAGCCCTGTTTTTTCATTTCAGATGTAGCCAAGAGTATAAGATATTCAAGGAC
>JAHJUB010000016.1 GCA_018829455.1 Candidatus Omnitrophota bacterium | reverse complement strand
GGAATTGGTTGCCGAGAATAATGGTGTAAAATATATTGACGACTCCAAAGCTACCAACGTTGATTCAACCCTGCGCGCATTACAGGCTTTTCCCAAAGAAGAAAAGCGCCTCATCCTCATTCTGGGCGGCAAAGACAAAGGGGGTTCCTACCTCCCCCTGAAACCGGAGATAGAAAAGAAAGTTAAAGCGTTGATTCTCCTCGGTGAAGCAGCCGGCCGCATCGCAGCGGAACTGCGCGGATTATGCTTGATTCAAAAAGCAAAAAACCTGCCGGAATGCGTCCGGTCGGCTAAATCACTGGCCGCGGCGGGTGACGTTGTCCTTCTGTCGCCGGCCTGCTCCAGTTTTGATCTGTTTAAAAGTTATGGTGAACGGGGAGATACTTTTAAGAAAGCCGTCCTGGCCGCTCTCTCGTAAACTGACCGCTCTTGTCCTTGCGCTGACCGGTCTGGGCGTGGTGATGGTCGCCAACGCGACCTTCGTCTTTGCCGGACAGAAATACGGCAACCCTTATTTATATCTGTTGAGGCAGACACTCTGGGCGACGTTCGGTTTTGCCGCTTTTATCTTCGCCCAAAAAATTCAACTGAAAAACCTGCGCCGCTTCTCCCGTTCAATACTTCTCACGGCGTTACTCCTTCTGGTCGCGGTCCTGCTCTTCGGTAAAGAAATTAATAATGCCAGGCGGTGGTTGGCCCTTGGCCCGTTTTCCTTTCAACCTTCGGAATTCTTCAAGATTGCCGTCATCATCTACCTATCTGATTTTCTGGACCGTAAAAGCGGAAAGATGCGCGACCCACGCCTTTCTTTTGCTCCACCCGGTCTGTTAATCGGCCTGGGAATGGTTTTAGTGCTAAAAGAACCGGACCTGGGAACAATAATTCTTTTGGCCGCAGTTGTGATTCTGCTCTACTTTACGACCGGAGCGCCGCTGAAGTACCTGAGCATTATGGCTGTCACGGTGCTGGTTGGCGGCGGACTGATGATCTGGCTGGAACCCTTCCGACGTGCCCGGCTTCTCGCCTTCCTGAACCCATGGCGGGATACCGCCGGAACTTCCTATCACATATCTCAATCCCTGATTGGCGTTGGAAACGGCGGCTTATTTGGCGTCGGCCTGGGACAGGGGCGCCAGAAACTTTTTTACCTGCCGGAAGGACACACCGATTTCATCTTTGCCAACATCGCCGAAGAATTGGGTCTCTTTGGCTCCACGCTCTTCATCACGCTCTTTTTCTTTCTGGTCCACTGGGGCATCCAGACGGCAAAACGCACTCCCGACCGGTTCCAATCCCTTTTGGCTGCAGGCATAACCGCGCTCATTGGGCTGCAGGCCCTTCTCCATATCGGCGTGGTCATAAGTCTTCTGCCCACCAAAGGAATCACCCTGCCTTTCATCAGTTACGGAGGAAGTTCCCTGCTCTTTACCCTTTTTGCGGCTGGTCTCCTGGTCAATATCGCTCGCAATCTGCCGCCGGAGGACTTCCGGGTATGAAAATAGTGATTGCGGCCGGCGGCACCGGCGGACACCTTCTTCCGGCGCTGGCGCTCGCCCAGGAGTTCAAATCCGCCGGCATTACAACCCTGGTAATCGGCCGAACCACCGCAATACTTCAGGCGGAATTTCACAAAGCCGGCATACCTTTTCTGGAGATACCAACCGTCCGGCTGCCGGGAAAAAAGACCGGGTTTATCCTGTTTCCTTTTCGCGCCGGCCAAGCGTTTTTTTCGGCCGCCGCCTGTTTATTACGATTCCGTCCGTCGGCGGTAATCGGAATGGGCGGATACGCCTGCGCCGCGCCGGCGACCGTTGCCGCGCTCCTGCGCATACCGCTCTATTTTTGCGAGCAAAACCTCCTGCCCGGCAAGGTAACCCGGGCTTTCAGCCGGATAAGTTCCGCGGTCTTTACCTCGTTCCCGGACAGCTCCCGTTATCTTCGGGCAAAGAAAATAATGGAATTTGGAAACCCCTTAAGACCCTTTGCGGAAAAAAATGAAAAGATAGCCGCGAAACGGAAACTTAAACTTGACGAGAAAAAATTTACGGTTCTCGTCCTGGGCGGAAGCCAGGGCGCCCACCGGATCAACCTGAATATTAGTGAAAGCCTTAACTATCTCTCCCCTCAAGAGGTTCAATTCATACATCTTACCGGCGCCGATGACCTTTTAGAAATGGCCGAAGCGTACGAAAGAAAAAAATTTCAAAATTATTCGGAAGGTTTCTTTCCGGAAATGGGACTGCTTTATTCGGCCGCAGACCTGGTTATCTGCCGGGCCGGCGCAACCACAATTGCGGAACTGAATTTTTTCGGCCTGCCTTCAATCCTGATACCCTACCCGTTTGCCGCCGAGGACCACCAGCGTCTGAACGCAAATTTCAGCGCCGGATGCGGCGCCGCGATCTTACGGGAGGAATCATCTCTCAACGGTGAAAAACTCGCCCAGGAAATCAAGACGCTGGCAGGTGACCGACCGAAGTTAAATCTTATGGCTGAAGCCAGCCAGCGGCTTTCCCACCCGGAACCGGCCAAACGCATCGTCTCCCTCATCCTCTCCGACCTTTTACGATAAATATTAAGAACGTAGGGGTCGGATTCATCCGACCCG
>JAHJUB010000162.1 GCA_018829455.1 Candidatus Omnitrophota bacterium | reverse complement strand
TTTTGTCATTTCGGGCGATGTCAAGGTTGCCGTTTCCGTTCTCCTGGTGGCGTGTCCCTGCGCATTTGCCATTGCCACGCCAACTGCGGTGACCGCCGGCATCTCCAACATGGCACGCCGGGGGGTCCTCATCAAAGGCGGTATCTTCCTGGAATTAGGGCACAAGGTCACCCACTTCCTCGTGGACAAAACGGGGACTTTCACCTTTGGCCGACCCAAGGTTGAAGGTATTATCGCCTTCAACGGTATCAGCGAGGAAGAAGTTCTGCGCCGGGCATGCATCGCCGAGAAATATTCCGAGCACCCGTTGGCGCGGGCCATCCTAACTGCCGGCAAAAAGTATAAACTCGACATTCCCGATCCGGAGCATTTTACGAGTGCGACCGGCATGGGGGTTGAGGCCCGATGGAACACCGCGAAAATCCTAGTCGGGAAGCCGGCTTTCCTCGCTGAGGCCGGAATTCCCATCGTCGCTCAGGTTGCTCACGAGATTGCCAAACAATCGGAACAGGGACGCACGGCTGTTCTCGTTGCGCACAACGATGCGGTGATCGGCTTGCTGGCGATTGCCGATGAAATCCGACCGGAGATTCCTGAAACCATCCGGTTGCTCAAAACGATGGGCGTTAAGAGGGTTACCATGCTGACGGGTGATCATCCTCAGGTAGCTGAAGCAGTGGCCAGGGTGATTGGCGTTGATGATTTTCAGGCCGATTTGCTTCCCGAGCAAAAGCAGGAATTCGTCAAAAAACTGCAGGCCGATGGCCATGTCGTCGGAATGATCGGCGATGGTATTAATGACGCTCCCGCTCTCGCATTGGCCGATGTTGGCATCGCCATGGGCGCGGCCGGTGCGGATGTGGCCATTGAAACGGCTGATGTCACCCTGATGAACGATAATATTTCCGGTGTCGCCGATTTTATGTGGATGTCGGCGAAAGTTCTGCGTCGTATCAAACTAAACATCTTCTTTTCTGTGATATACAACGTCATTGGCCTCACCTTGGGTGTCCTGGGACTGATGACGCCCATTATGGCGGTTATTTTCCAGGAAGCGGGTTGTGGAACGGTAGTCTTGAGCTCGACGTTGCTGCTCTGGTCAAAGGCGAGAACGGTAGCGCCGTGAAACAACGGAGGAATGAAGTGAAAGAATAATCAATTACTATGCAATCGGTGTTTACCAGAATCTCCGCATCAGGTTTTGTTTATAAAACCGGGCAACTTCCGGACTGTTGATAACCGAAATGATTTCCTGGTTCCGGCCGGCTGCGCCGCTGGGGTTATAAGAGCCGGTGATAACTTTTTTGTCGTCAATCAGGAATAGTTTGTAGTGGTTTAAATAATAGTTTTTGTCCCAGGCCACGCTTGCGCCGGAAGCGTTCAGTTCGCGAAAAGCCGTATCATTTCCCGTCCAGTCCCGTTCCAGTACGCCTGATACCTTGACCCCGCAGTCGGCCTTTTCCCGCAGAACCTGAATGATTTCCTGGTCAGTGAAGATGTAATGCGAAAAAAATATTTCTTTTTGCGCCAATTTCAGTTCTTTCAGGATAACGGGCCGGCATTTTGGGTTCAGGTAAATTTGAACCGGAATCTCCGGATTGCCTTGAAAGGACGGAGGCGGTTTTTTACCTTCTATCAGGGAGTTAAAGACCTGCCGTAAGTAACCGGCGATTTTCGGAGAGTGAAAAAAGATTAAATCATTGTCGCTTTGATAGGCAGAACCAAAAGTCAGGTTGAGGGAACCCAGCCAGGCAATCTTTCTATCCACCACGCCGAACTTGGTATGCATCAGGGAAGATGGTTTGGAGTCAGTATAGATAAAATTGAAGGGGAGGGCAGGGGCGCTTTCGGCCGCTTTGTCGTCCACCAACAGTTTAATTTTCACGCCCCGGCCCTGGGCCGCCTTTAAGGCCGCAAATACGCAGGGCAGGTTGGCTTCAAAAGAAGTTATCAATACTTCTTTTTTCGCCTGGTTGATTAGGCCGATTATTTTTAAAGGTATATCGTTTTTGCGGGAAAGATAGACCTCAAAATCGTCAGTCACCAACGGTTGCGGCTTGCCGCAACCGGCCAAAATAATTAAGGGTATCAGCCAAAACACCGCGAAGCGCATACGCCTGAATCGCATTATTTTATTATACCACCGTTGTCAACTGCGCCGTCCCTGCAGAAACGGCAGGTTCGGCAACTGCAGACTCCCTGCCATACGCCGAAGAATAGAAGTGGGTTAATTGCTGGCAGGGTTCTTGTGCTATAATAATATCGGTACGTTGTCATCTGTAGTTGTTAGGTAGGGGAGGGGCTACGCCCCCTCCCATCCGGGAGGAACAATGGAAACTAAAATTCTGCCTTTTAAACGATTAACGGTGGAAAGAGAAAATCTTTTGGCGCGCAAGATTCTGCTCTCGGTAGCGATGGCCGCGGTAACCGGACTGCTGGCCGGTATCCGCATCCCGCTTCCATTTACGCCGGTACCGCTCACCGGCCAGGTTTTAGGGGTGCTTCTCGCCGGGCTTTTTCTGGAGGGTTCTTTTGCCGGTTTGAGCCAGGCCCTTTACCTTCTTTTCGGCTTAAGCGGTATTCCCTGGTTTGCCGGCTGGAGCAGTCTTTCTTTTGCAACTTTCGTTATTAATCCATCTTCGGGATATCTCATCGGGTTTATCCCGGCTGCTTTCCTGGTTGGAAGATTGGAACACGGCGGGTCCCGGATGAACATTTTCCGGCACACGCTTGCGTTCTCTTCCGGTATCTTAGTCCTCTATTTTTTTGGCGCGGTTCACCTGGCGGCAATATTGCACACCGGCTTTCAGAGGACGTTGGTTTTGGCTGTTTATCCCTTTATCTTTTTTGATTTTTTGAAAGCTCTTCTGGCCGCTTCATTTATCAGCACTTTTCGCAGATAAAGAGAAACAGAGTGTCATTGCGAGCGTTTTTTGCGTGGCAATCTCAATGAGAATCCGTGCTCACCATCTTCTGTGCCTGTTAGGTTTTCAGGGGTTGGGTTACAGCCCGGAGTTTGTGCGCCGGATGGAGGAAATCAGGACGGCGCTGGAAAAAGGACCTCTTTTTCCGATAAAGGTGGTTGAAGATGGCGATGATATTTGTTCTGCCTGTCCTTATTATCAGGCCGGAAAATGCCGGAAGGGGAAATTTTCCGCAAAACGTACCGAAGCAATAGACCGGAAGATTATCAAGGCGCTGGGCTTGAAAAAGAACCAGGTTATCAAATCGTCCCGGGTGTTTCCATTAATTAGGGGAAAACTGGGCACTTTTCCGGAACTGGTTAATATCTGCGGCCAATGCGGTTGGCGGGAAGTTTGTACCTATTACCTTGATTTGCGCGCCGCCTGGCGCAGCAAATCCATATAAACCTCCCCCCTGGCGGGGGAGGTAAGGTGGGGGTGAATGATGACTGTTTACGAAGCAATCCTGAAACGGCGCACCGTTCGGCGTTTTCAACCCACGCCGGTTCCTTATTCAACCTTGGAAAAGATGGTAAACGCCGGCCGTTTGGCGCCTTCGGCCGCCAACCTTCAGCCCTGCGAATTTTTAATCGTGGACGACCCGAACCTGACCGCAGCGGTCTTCGCTACCTTGAAATGGGCCGGTTATGTGGCGCCGGCCGGTAATCCGCCGGAAGGGAAGTGGCCTACCGCCTACATCGTTCTGCTGCTCAATCAGGAAAAGGGAAGGGATGGCGCCGCTGATGCGGGGGCGGCTATTGAAAATATGATTCTGACCGGACTGGAGGATGGTGTTGCCGCCTGCTGGCTGGCCTCGGTGGACCGCAGCCAATTGAAAAAAATTCTCAATATTCCGGATTGCTGCCGGATTGATTCGGCGCTGGCCCTGGGTTATCCGGACCAGGAGAACCAGACTGAGGATTTTTCCGGTTCAGTTAAATACTGGCTTGACGAAAAAGGCAATTTCCACGTGCCCAAGCGCAGTTTAAAAGATGTCCTTCACCGCAACACCTATTAGTCAAACCAACAATTGTCATTGCGAGGCGCGTATTTTGCGCCGCGGCAATCTCGTTTTTCGTAGGAGTCGCATTTATGCGACCCGCGTAGTGCGACCCTTTCAGGGTCGCCACAAAAATCTTGTCATCCCCGCCCGCGAGAGGGGACTCCCCCCTGACAAGGGGGGCGAGGGGGGTTATACATCCCCGCGGGAATGACAGTTAATTTTGGAGAGGTGCCTGAGTGGTTGAAGGGGCACGATTGGAAATCGTGTAGCCCGCAAGGGCTCGTGGGTTCGAATCCCACCCTCTCCGCCTACGCTCAGAATACGAGCTACGGCGGATAAATCCGCCATATTATGGATTATGTTTATTTTCTTAAAAGAGCGACAAGGACGACTTTATGTTGGGTCAACCAATAATTTACCGAGACGTTTGGAAGAACACAAGAAAGACAAACCTGGTTTTAAATTGTTAGCTTACATAGCTGTGGAAAATGAATGCAAGGTTCGGGAATTAGAGAAATATTTCAAAACAGGATCCGGCAGAGCGATATTAAAGAAAAGAATTTTAACTGACGAAGCCTTGGCGTAGTCAGTCCCACCTTCTCCGCCTACGCACAAGGCTACGACGGGCACTTCGGTGGATAAAGTCCGCCCGAAATTTCCTTTCTTGAAAAAACCGTTATTTGACACAGGATGAAAAAATTTTCTGGACTGTTTTTTGTCGGGTTGATATGTTTAATGCCGGCCGGCCGGATTTTTTCGGCGGAGATGTTCCGTAAACCGTTGGTCAAATTGGGCGTAGAGGTTCTCGTTGAAAAGAGGCTGGATTTGATAAAAGGCAAGAAGGTGGGTTTGATTACCAACCGGAGTGGAACGGACAGCCGCCTTAATTCTTCCATAGACCTTATTTACGGCCTTCCGGACGTAAAACTGGTTGCTCTTTATGCCCCGGAACACGGAATAAGAGGGGGTCTGATGGGTGAGGTGGAGAACGAAACAGACCAAAAGACCGGGATACCGGTCTTCAGCCTTTACGGAAAGACAAGAAGGCCCACCCGGCAAATGCTCAAGGATGTTGAAGTCCTGCTTTTTGACATCCAGGACATCGGTTCCCGTTCTTATACCTACATTACCACCCTGAAATATTGTATGGAGGAAGCCGCAAAGGAGCAGATACCGCTTATTATTTTAGACCGGCCCAATCCGGTGAACGGTCTTTTGGTTGACGGTCCGGTACTGAATCCGGAGTTTGAATCATTCATCGGAGCCGGGCCGCTCGCCTATCTGCACGGAATGACCATCGGAGAGGTTGGCCGGTATTGGAATGAAGAACTGCAGATTAACTGTGAGCTTGAAGTGGTGCCGATGGAAGGGTGGAGTCGGAGCATGTCCTGGCGGGACACGGGTCTGGTCTGGACACCGACCTCGCCTCACATCCCGGAGATGGATACCGTCTGGTTTTACCCGGTAACGGGTATTCTCGGGGAACTGTCCGTTGCGAGCGTGGGGGTGGGCTATACACTTCCGTTTAAGATCGTCGGGGCGCCCTGGATGGACGCGGAAAAGGTTTCGGAGGAGTTGAATAAACGCCAGATTCCCGGTCTCTATTTTCAACCCTTCAGTTTTGTGCCTTTTTACGGCAAGTTCAAAGGTGAACCGTGTAACGGCTTCCGAATTATCATTCAGGATGAAACGGCGCTCCGGCCCGTGGCGGCCGGATACCACATTATTGATATGCTGCTGAAACTATATCCGGGAAATTTCAATTTCTCCCTTCCGGAAGTACGGAAGCGGACCGCCGTCTTTGACAACGCCAACGGAACGGATAGAATCAGGATGATGTTTGAAAAAGGCATCCCGGCGGAAAGAATCGTCCGGAGTTACCAGACGGAACTGAATGAATTCCGGAAAAAAAGGCAGCGGTATTTGCTGTATGAATAGCAAGAAAACAGATGGATGAAAGAGCAAGGATATTTGTCGAACAAGAGCAAGAATTCCACCTGGGAAACCTGCCCACCGAACAATTCCATCCGGTAACGAAAAACCTGAGCCGTGCCGCCGCAGATAGTCCCGGAGAAGCGGTAAAACTGTTGTTTACCGTTGACCGGGATGTGGCCGTTCTTCTGGACAAGGCGAAGACAAAAAAGTACCTGGCAGACATGGCCGGTGAAATTGCCGGCACAATTCTTAACCGCGGGCGCGTATTTTTTACCGGCTGCGGAGCAACCGGGCGACTGGCTGTTCTGCTTGACGCCTGCTGGCGTAGATTCTGGCGCGAAATGAAAGAAAAGGAAGCATCCCTGACTAATAAAAAGAATTTTTCTGATTTCGAAAATAGCGTGGTAAGCGTTATGGCCGGCGGAGATTTTGCCCTGATAAAGTCGGTTGAAGGTTACGAGGATTTTACCGTTTTTGGTGAACGCCAGATGCAGGATATGGCGGTTGGCAAAAACGACCTGGTCATCGCCGTCACCGAAGGCGGTGAAACCAGTTTTGTCATCGGCGCCGCCCAGGCCAGTTTTCAGGCCGGCGCAAGAGTTTATTATGTTTATAACAATCCCGACGAATCCCTGGTTAGTATCCGGCGCTGTCGGGAAATCATCGCGGAAAAAGGCATAAAAAAATTATGTTTGGCGACCGGACCAATGGCGGTCAGCGGTTCAACCCGGATGCAGGCGGTCAGCGCCGAACTGGCTGTTTTGGGTGGAGCCATGGAAATTGCGATACAGCGCATACTTTCCATCTATTCCGATCATGCGAATTTTCCGCGTTCTGACATGACCGGAAACCCGGCCGGAATACTGGCCACCCTTTCTTCCTTAATCAAAAAACTCCTTTCGGAAGAAAACGTCGAAAACATAACCCGGATGGTTCTTTTTGAGAAGGGCATTTATGAAAAACGCGGGCTGGTCACTTATCTGGCTGATAAATACAGTCTGGATGTAATAACAGACACCACCGAACGCTCGCCGACTTTCCTGGTTCCGCCCTTCCGGAAAAAGGGCGATTTGGCTTCACCGATTTCCTGGGCCTTTGTTGTCCGCCCGGAAAAATCCAGCCAAAAGGCCTGGAAAAACCTTCTCCAGAGGGATTTCAACGACGTAAAATGGTCGCGTGAAGAGATCAAAGAGATGCTGCGGGGCAAAGCAGCCCTACTGACGAAATTCCCGAAACTTGACCGGGAAGAGATATTGCGTTTTGACCTTAGCCGGAATAGCCTGAAAGAGAGGATGCGCGGCAAGCCGGATGGTTTGGTTGCATTCCTGGCCGGGGACGAAACGGAAAAGAGCGATTTTTTCCAGCCGTATCTTTCCGCTTTCAGAGCTGCGGCAAAAAAAGGGGGAGAGACAGCCGTATTTTTTTTAGGGACAAGGGAACAGAAGCGGCGGTTCCGGAAGAACCTCCGTAATCTCGGCGTAAAAACAAACCTTTTTGCGGTGACGGCGCCGTTGTTCGGAAGTTGCCTGAGAATTCCCGAACATCTCGCCTTAAAAATGTCTTTGAATGCCGTTTCAACCCTTACCATGGTTCTGATGGGAAGGGTACTGGGCAATATGATGATTTTCGTATCGCCCGGCAACAAAAAACTTTACGACCGGGCTACACGCTACGTAGCTCATTTGACGGGTCAACCTTACCCGGTTTCATGCTCGGCGTTTTTTTCTTCACTGGATTTTGTTAAGGAACAATCTTTTTTAGGAGACGAGGTATTCTCGCCGGTTTTACTGGCCGCAGTCTGCCTTAAGAAAAAGTGTTTACCGGGAGAAGCCGAGTCAATTCTGAAAAAAGGCAGGATAAACCTTATGCTAATTTGACGTCAAATTAGTATTACAACATCCGGGAAAATCTGCGGGATATAAACGGGATATTAACGGGATATTAACTGATTACGCTGGACAAACAGATGAGAAAGAGGGTATAATATTAATTTTAGCTAATAACAGGGAGGGCAGGATGCATACGGGAAAAATAAAGAAGTTGGTGCGGGACAGGGGATTTGGATTTATTGCTGATACGGACGGCAAAGAGGTGTTTTTTCATCAAACAAGTCTGGTGGAAACAACCTTTGATGCGTTGAACGAAGACCAGTCAGTGGAGTTTGAGGTTGAAAAATCGGATAAAGGACCCCGTGCCGCTAATGTGCGCGTTGTCCAGCAATAACCGACGCCGAAAGGACTATTCTCCTTTTCTTTTCGGGGTCATTATGTTTCCGATCGGTCTTTCCATGCCCGGCGAGAAGATTTCGACGTAAACGTTCCCTTTCGGCGTTTTTTTGACGGGATAAAAATAGGGCTGTTTGCCGTAAGGGTCCAGGAAATTACGGCCCGGGTCAACGTAAGGTCCGTTCCAGTCCTCAACGCCCGGGTTCTTCAACAGTGCTTTCAATCCGCCTTGTTCCCTGGTGGGAAAAGAGCCGGTGTCCTGATAATACTGGCGTAAGGCGGCCTCAAATACCTGGAAGTCCTTATCGGCCTTTTTAGAGGATTTTTTCAAGAAACCGGTCTCCCGAACCAGTTTGGTTGCTTCTTCCATCTGCATCGCGTGCATTTCAGCCATTCCGCCGATGACGCCGACTTCGCCTTCCACAACTCCAATTCGGCTGCTCCGGCCGTCCGAATTTACGTCAACCATAAAAGCAGTGCCGCGCACTCCGGCGATGGCAGTGGGAGTTTCCACCTCGTATCTGTAATACATACAATTGACACTATTTCCAATCTCCACCTTCACTCCCAATTTCGCAGACCATTTTTCCGAGACTCCGGTAATCTCTTTTTTCATTTCCAGCGCGGCAATTCGCTTTTCTAACGCAGACTTTTCGGCCATATTTTATATTTTGGGAAAATGTTTCGTTTTTAATTCTTCAGGTTGATTATATTCCAAATCCGATTTCCGCCGCAACTGGGCGAATGACACTTCATTCCGTGTTGGGTTATAATATCAATTCACTTGTTCGCCATTGTTAAACGTAGGGGTCGGATTTATCCGACCCGCGGGCGCCATGAATGGCGCCCCTACACAAGGTCCTATATCAATACCCGTCCCATATATTTTATGAAAGTTTATGCGCTGAGCCTGGGATGCCCGAAAAATCTAATTGATACCGAAAGGTTTCTGGCTGACCTGGTCGGAAAAAGATGGGAAGTGATCGCGGAACCGGACGGAGCAGACGTCCTTTTTCTGAATACCTGCGCGTTTCTCTCCGAGGCGGTGGTTGAGTCTAAGAAGTTCTTGCGGGATTTGATTTCCGTCAAGAAACGTTTTCCGGAAAAGAAGATTTATTTAGCCGGCTGTCTGGTCAGCCGCATCGGCAAATCGCTGTTATCCGAATTTCCGGAGATTGACCGATTAATTACGCCACAGGAGATTGCTTCTTTTCCGAACCGTTTTCTCTGCACCCCGGGCCATTATGCCTACCTTAAGGTTTCTGATGGCTGCGACAATCGTTGCCGCTATTGCCTGATTCCTTCTCTGCGGGGGCCCTTAAAGAGTTACCCGATGGAACGGCTGATTGCCGAAGCGCACACGCTAACAGCCGGAGGCGTGCGGGAGCTGAATATCTGCGCCCAGGACACCACCGGTTACGGAATTGACCTTTACGGAAAACCGGTTTTAGATAAACTGTTGCGGGAAATTTGCCGAATTAAAGATTTACGCTGGGTTCGGCTGCTGTATACCTATCCCACCGGGTATAACCGGCAATTGATTGAAGCGTTACAGAATGAAAAGGTCTGTCCCTATCTTGACATTCCCTTGCAGCATGCCTCCGACCGGATACTTTCGGCGATGGGCCGGCGCGGCAGCCAGAAGGAGTACCGGAAACTAATTGCTAAATTGCGCCGTGCTATTCCGGATTTGACCCTGCGCACCACTTTTATCGTCGGGTATCCGGGTGAGACGGAAGATGATTTCCGGATACTGCTGGATTTTATTGAGGAGATAGAGTTTGAGAAGTTAGGCCTCTTTGCCTACTCGGCGGAAACCGGCACGCCGGCGGCTGATTTGCCGCAGGTTCCCCAGCCATTGAAAGAAGAGCGGCTGGAGGAGTTGGGAAAAGTCCAGGCAAAGATTTCACAGCGCAAACTGACGAGTTTTATCGGCCGTGAAGTTGAAGCGGTGGTTGAGGACGTTAATCCGGAAGATAAGAAAAAATCAGTCGGCCGGACTATTTTTGATGCGCCGGAGGTGGACGGCTCAATCATTCTGGACCGCCTGGTCCCAACCGGAACCTTTGTCCGGGTAAATGTTACCGGCGCGGATTCGTACGATTTATACGGGCAGGTAATACAAGTACTGTAGTTGCCGAGCTTGCCCGACGTGGTTATCTTGGTTTTTCGTAGTGCGACCCTTTCAGAGTCGCTTGTAGGGGTCGGATTCATCCGACCCGAAACCTTTGACAGGCGAGACGCCTGTCCTACTCCCGCGGGCGGGGTTACATCCCCCCTGACAAGGGGGGGCGAGGGGGGGGTTACATCCCCGCCCCTACATTAAAAGAGCCCGGCAAGCCAGGCGACTACTTTATCAAATTGCGGTAGAAATTCACGGTGCGGCGCGCCAGGGAGAGCCCGTAATCACGCCCGAGAATAATTTTTATCTGCGCGTCTGATATCTCCCCGCCTTTTTCTTCTTTAACAGCGATTTTCACAGAAGTATAAGCGTCATTAAATAATCCCTCTTTTTATCTTACCATAAGCTGTATATCCCGCACAAATAAACAACCTTCCGATTTCAATCCTGAAAAAATATAGT
>JAHJUB010000163.1 GCA_018829455.1 Candidatus Omnitrophota bacterium | reverse complement strand
CTGTATAGGGCTGCCCGTTCGCTAAGTCTTGAAGCAAATAAGGCTGCAAATACGGCTGGACAAGAGATCAACAAAACCGCAAAAGCACCACTGAACAAATCCACTATGTTAGGAAATAAAAAAGCGAAGATAGCAGCGATCATACCCATACTAGCCGTACTAATCCGAAGCCGTCGCATTACATATCTTTTTTGAGACTTTTCAGCGTTTTTAGACATTCCTTGTTCCCATTTTGAGGGCCAAAGGCTGCGAACGAACGCCGAGCTTGCAATATTAAGAAAAGTGTCTGCAGAGGACATCACCGCGGCCAGAAACGCGACCGCTACAGCAGTGTGTTGCCATGAAAATTTAAAAAACTCAATTGCTTGAATTGAAACATCTGGCCCGGATGTTACACCTTTACTCTTTCCAAACATTCCAATGGTGGTGAAAACAAAATATGCGATCAAGCTTATAATACCCGCTGTAATGAACCCCCAACGTGCCACGGAGTCATTACGTGCAGCTAGAGTCCGTTGCCACATATCCATCCTAACAAAAAAACTTGGTGTAACGAAAATTATGGCCCCTAGAACATAGATTACGCCATAACCACTTTCCGGGGGGCCAAGTCCTGTGAAGTATTCATCGGGCAGGCTGCTTATCTTTGTGATTACATCTTCTCCAATGATTTTGGAACATAACAATATTGTCCCAAAAAGTATAAGAACAAATTGAAGTACATCGGTTGCAACATCCTTCGGGAATCCCCCTACCACACTGTAAATCAGAATTGTTAACATTGGAATTAGAACGGAAACTAGGATTACGCTAAATAACCTTGATGTACCCATTACATGCTGTGCATAAACAGAAATAGCAACAAACTGTGCTCCAAGTATTAAGAAGAAAACAATGAATGTTGCAATCTGAAATACAAAGGCGACAGAAATACGGGACTTTGATTTGTATTTTTGGTCAAGAAAATCGTAAAATGTTGGCGCTGAAGAGTCAACAAGCTCTCTAACTTTATTTGCCGTTGCGCCTAATATAAAAAAGCCAATAAGATAGGCTATACCTATAACGTATCCCACAGCACCAGCTTCATATCCAATCTGTCCAACAGCGAAAAACATACCCCCACCAATAACGATTGAGGCCACTGTTGATACAAAAGAAAAGAATCCAATTTTATTACGTTCACCTACGAAGCTCTCTGGCGTCGAACCTCTACTACGGATGATTCCGATGAAAATGCTTACAATGAAATAGGCAACTACTGTAATCAAAAGAACAAGTTTATTCATAAAAATTTTCCCTACCCTGTTAATGTTAAGGGTTCCTTCTTTCAACAGGTAATTTTTGGTGCTTGGATGCTATTTTTATTTCTACTCTCAAATCCTGACCAGAAGTTAATCAGCCAAATAATTATGAAGTATCTTATTACCTTCAATAAAACATATAATGTAACAAGCACTTGGACTATCCCGATCAGGAAATTTTTATGAAAAATTATCATAAGAACTGAAGCTAAAAGAAGTAAAGCCCCAATAATTCCTCTAGGACAGAAGCTGCAAATAAGATACAACCCGCGTATTTTAGTTTCTTTTGTCGGTAGCCGCTCACTTGAGAAAAGATAATAATCCCAAAAAGGTACAATAAAAGCATAAGCACCAAACAGTAAATACTTTTTATCGGTAGCTCCCAAAGAAAACAGCACCGTAGTCGCCAGAAAAAGGCTAAAAACGACGATAAGAAAAAGTACCCAGTGTTCAACTTCGTTACCCTCTTGATGTTGTACTTCTGATGTTTGGGAAAGATAACGAGATACTACTACTGTGGTGAACCAGTCAAAAAGGAAATAGCTAAATACCATTATCGAGAAAATTAGGTCTGTACTGGCAAGCAAAAAGGATAAATTAAAACCATCAGTATTTCCTTGATTTTCAATTGGAGAAAAAACAAACATCGATTTGAAAACTAACCCAAGTAATATAGCATACAACGTATTGGAAGCTCCGGATATAACAGAATATGGAATTTTAAAACGAAGTAATTCTATTATCTTCATCGTATGCTCTTTTATACTGATTGCTAATTCCATTATGGTTATTTATCACCATCGCGTTATCGATATAACCATAAATCTTACCTTCAATATCAAAACGAATTTTTGCAAAAATGACATTATTGCGTTTTCGCTCGGAGACCAACTTCATATATATTTTGATACCATCTTTGTTAGGAACTCGTTGTTTGAACTTAATATCAAGGCCAATAAAATAAGCTTGTGTAGTATCTCTTATGTTCCGAAAATCCTCAAGGTTCAAGGATTCAACAACAGGGGAATGACCCTTATCAATCACTAATCCAATCAGGACATAAGTTAGTTGACCAAGCATGAACATAAGCATGGTTCCATTAAGATATTTGAAAAGCGGCTCAGGGGTAAATGGATAAACATAGTTTGAAAAGCGTCCTTCTACCTGTCTGGGCGAATAGAATGCTTCCTGGATTAGTATATACTCCGGTTTGTAGATAGAAAGGATATTTCGAATGAACTCAGTTTTAACTTTTTTAAATTTGCCACTCATTTGACATGAACTCGGTTTTTTAATGGTGGAATATAGAAAAAAAACTTGAGTGTCAACAAAGAGTTTCTCTCATGATATTTGGTGATTTCTTTCAAATGCAAATAGAATATAAAAATTCAGTGAGTTGCTTTGAATAGCAAGGGGGTTATAAAAATGGGTAATGGCATTTAGGGGGACCCGTCCAGTAAAAACCATCTTTTGTTTTGAGATATTACTCATTAAATTGTTGCGCCACATTTTGTATTGCAAAATTTCATGATTCCTTTCAAAACGTGAATCCCTAGTATTGTTATGATAACGAATACTAATCAAAAGATCAACTATTTTTCATTTCAGGTCAGTTATCGGAATATCCCAGGATAATCCCTATTGATTTGTGCTCTTGGGTTTCCTCGTCAAAAAAATCCCCCTCCTTGTAAGTAATTTTCCCACGATATTCTTGTTTCAGCTCAAATTCGCCGTTTTCGTCTAATTGCATAAGCGTCTCAGAACAGGAGGCACAAAACGGCCCTTCCTGCTCATGGTCACCCTCCCAAACATATGGGATCCAGCCGTCATCAATCCCCTCGTCAACTGAATCTATCTCAATTCCACAGATTGCACATTTCATGATTTATCCTCCTATTTCAAGATTAGTTTTACAGAAAAATTCCTGCCAAGACAAGAAAAATGTATGCTGTGGTTCTATAAATGGCAGGGGATATTGATAAAATGTCTCTGATATGCCGTTCTCCCAATGGAGTTGAACTGGCTTTTTCAGTTTTAAAGCGTACTTCACCTCGAATCGGGTTCCGCCCGCAAATCCGTCCTCCTGGCTGACAAAGGCATACAGAAAATCACATGCCTCGACCAGTTCCTTGTTTCGCTGGTAGTACCTTTTCGGCACCTCAAACCACGCACGAATGTCCTCAAGGTCGGGGGAATAAACGACCACCTTCATTTGTCTCTTTTCTGCTTCCTCTCTTACCCACGTGCAGACACCCGCACAGCCAGAGGTGACGATGACCGAATCAGCCCGGAGAGAGTTAACCAGTTCTATTACTGACGATTTATCCTTGTATTTTCTGGCACCTACAATCCCTATGTTCATTTTACACCTCCATTAAAACAAAAACGCCCATGACCAACGGCCATGAGCGCTCTTGGGGTTTTTTGATAATGGATTAGGCGGCCTGATCCAGGTCAGTCGTAAATAAAGGCCACTGATTAAAATCAAGTGCCATATCCATCAATTTTTGTTTCTTCTCTGGCTGCTCATTTTCTTCCCTCCTTTCAAAACATCGTCAATTGAGCAGAAACAGGGTTGTCTTTCTGTTTAATCATTTCATCCAGTTCAGATTCTGTGACCTCAACCCTGGTCACCTTCTTGCGCCTGCCCACATATTCAATAAACGACACCTTCACCACTTTATCCCCAATCTGTTCTGCCTCAACGGTCACTTTGTCTGCGTTTGGCGGTATATCCGTTTCCTCTATCTCTACGGGGGTGCCTTTGCTTACATTACAATCTACCCGGACCTCTCTTTTCCGATAAGCGGCCCACATATCTTTCAAACTGCCACTATCGTCAATTTGTTCCAACAATGCCTTTGCCAGTTCCCTTGTCATGGAATCAGAACTCTCTGATAGAGCGGATAATCCTTTATCTGTCAGCTCACCTTCCAGCGCCAGACTCGTCTCCAATTTAGTCGCAATCAGTTTCATGGCCCTGATCTGAATGGTGCCTGAATAGCTCAGGTAATAGACCTTGACCGGAACTTTCTGAGTGATCCTCCACGACCTCCTGGATGCCTGTCTCAGCGTATAGGTCGAATATCCGCACTGATAGAACACAATGGATGGGAAGGATAAAAGATCAAGTCCGGTCTCCACCAGTTTGGGGTTACAAATGAGCACGTCCAGCCCTTTATTGACCCACTTATCAATCTTTTCCGACCTGCCCTCCGTATTCCCCGACCTTAATACCCTGACCCTGTATCCCTTATCCTCAATCATCTTGCCCAATCGAGGGCTGATATCAGTAGTGTTTGAATTCTGGATGTAGACCAGGACTTTTCTTCCCTTGGGGATTTCCTCGTCAATAATCTGTAGCAATTCCTTCTCTTTGGGCATTTCCCCCTGTATCGGGGGACCGGAAGCGACCAGTTCATGGGTATGGGGATGGTAGACCGTCACACCCTGATAAATCCTGTCAGGATAACTCAATAATGAATTCAGATAAGCGCCTAAAAGAGAATTATCCCCTATTGCCAAAGCCTCTTTTAACGCCTGCTTCATATCGTCTTCAAAACTATGATACGCCTCCGCCTGTTGAGGGTTCATCATTAATTCGATGACCTCTTCCTCATATTCAGGCAGATTCTCGGACATATCCGACAATCTGAGAAAGACCGAATTGGATAACAACATCTTTCCCATCAGTAGCGGACTGACACCGGGTTTGGCTTTAACAATGGTTCTTTTCTTGGATTTGACTGTCTGACCGTCTTCCTCCGGTATAATGGTAATCCTTTCAAGCACACCATATTTATTCATGAAGCCGGTGGGGTTGTTCCATTCATTATCATCGGCCAGCATCACTCCTGGGTGGGTGCGGTAGATCAGATAAAAGAGATCCGAGGCATATCCGCCCATAAGCGTCCCGGTCAATCCGAGTGTGTATTTACAAGTCCCGGATAATATGGCGAAGGCATAGCCCTGACCGGAGAGATTTTTGTATTGATGGATTTCATCGGCAATCAGCAGTTCAAAGAAGTTTTTCAGTTTATTCTTGATGAAGAGCGCCGGCATATATTTCCTGTATCGGTGATTATCTGAATCCGCCTGCCACAATTGTTCACCACACCTGCGATATTCAATCCTATGAGCCCCTGTTTCCGCATCCCATGACCATTTCGTAACCATGTTCTGGCAGGCATACTTTTTCTTGTATTTCCCCTGGGTATTCCTCTCAAATACAGGCAGAGGCGTTTGATCTACATCCAGAAGCAGGCCACCACATTTGGGGCAGGAATTCCCTAATCTTTCTTGAATCACAGCCGGTCTCCATTGATATGTGGTCTTTGCCCTTTCTCTTCCTATGATATAGAACTCAGGTGTCGTGAGGGGCCTCGGAATTCTCAAACCTTCAAGCATGGATAAGCAATGCTTTCCATTGAGATTTAAGACCTTTGAATTAGGAGTGGCTTCCTTGATCTCTTTGATCCATTTTCTAACCAGATGTGGCGGGCACAATACAAGCACCCTTGGATTTTCCTTCAACAGAAGGGCTGATGCTATGCCCATCAAGGTCTTGCCAGATCCCATTTCAGCCGTGATATAGACCGATTTATTTCCGCCCCTAAATGACTTGACCACGCCCTTAACCACTTCTTTCTGAACAGGGAAGGGCTTCTTGTTCAGATTATCCATGATGTCGTCCATCTCGGACTTTTCATCTCTTAATGGGTCATGGATGACCTCCAGTTCATCATTGACCCTCTTTGCGAGAGAAGGGCCATAGCTGTCTAAAAAATCCTTAAGGCTGTTTATCTCTTCCATCTTCTCCTCCTTTCTCAAAACACACCATTACCTCCGCATCCTTGTGAGCAATGGCCGTTGTTATGGTTTCCCTTAGCTCATCCTCGTTTATTTCCACCAGATACCCCTCGTAATCTCCAACCAGGGTGTCCAAAGAAATAAGCCAATCTCGTTCTGAAAATTCCCTCCACAACCAGGATGACCAGATAGGATGCTGGGGAACCTCTGTCTTTTCCTCCAGATGTTTGAAAAAGAGATCCTCAGCCATAGATCTGTCCTCGGCAAGAACCAGATATTTGTCTTTAGATTCATCATTGCCGGGCAAGGCTATCTTTGGAAAGATCACCCCCTGATACAGTCCTGATGGCAATTTCTGATAATGGACGGAATAGGTCTCTGTGGATCTGAGAGGATAAATATATTCATCCTCTGCCTTCACGGTCACTGATCCATATTCCAGGACATTTGCGATGATTCCCTTGACAGCAGTTTGATAGCCCGCCACTGACAGGAAATAGATTTCACTGTCTTCATCCACTATCAGGTCTGAACAATAGGCGTTAATACCGCCTGAGTTAATGATCAGTAGGCCCATTAAATCACCTCCTTTCAGGTTATTGTGATAAGTTCTCCATGCTCATTTATGGCGTTGATAGTTATGATGATCTTGTCCGTATCGATTATCCTCTGCTTTCCATCATCATGTTCTGTCCGTGTCTCCACCACTTTGCGGG
The DNA here is from genome assembly GCA_018829455.1 of Candidatus Omnitrophota bacterium. Classification (GTDB taxonomy): domain Bacteria; phylum Ratteibacteria; class UBA8468; order MWAK01; family MWAK01; genus JAHJUB01. The sequence continues at coordinate 2,774 of JAHJUB010000163.1, read as the reverse complement.
TGATTCCTTTGACTACCAATGGATTATGACCCTCTTTATCAAAGACCACTCCATTCATCATCCCGCATGCCAATAGCTGAGCCATATGCCCGTGACGCAATGGCATGATGGGTTTTATCCTCTCCGATAGAGACAGGGGTGAGACCATTCGGTTTATTTTGCCTCTCAAACCATGTTGCTTCAGCTCTATCTCAAGTTCTTCAGGGTCTATTTGTGTAGTTCTGAAAAGGAAGTTTTTGACGGAAGGCGAGAGGGGAACGGTGTATTTACAGTCGGCATTATCGAGGGAAGGAATAATGGCCTGACCCTGTCCCACGGAGAAAAGATACCGTGTCAATCCATCATTTATATCAGGTCTTTTCTTCAATACCCCGAATACGACCACTTGCTTAAAGGATTGGTATTCTGCGTCGGGGAACCGGAAAACCCGGACATCCTTGAACCTGTAAGCCAGTATCTTTGCGATATTCTTATCCAGCCTGGATTGTGGAATGAGATATGCCAGGATACCGTTAGGAATGAGATACCTGATGGTATTCCTCAGAAATGTTCGCTCATACCTCTCGCTTGGTGATACATCATCATTCCGGATGGCCCAGTCATAGGGGGGATTAAGGTACAGAAGGGAAAATGCCTGATTACTGATTCGTGTGGTCTCGTAATCAGTGATAAGACATTGTGTAAGGCTCTCTTTTGCCTTCCTTCCACGCTCTGCATCCAGTTCGATGCCATAGGTCTCGGCATTCAAGGATTCACCAATCTGCTTCAAGGCACTACCCTCACCGGCGCATGGGTCAATCAGACGAATATTACCTGTGCCGTTTCTGGCTAGGACATCTGATATCAGAGAAACGACCGATGGCGGTGTGGGGTAATAGCCCATCTTTGCTTGTGCTGCTAACCTCATGATTTATTCCTCCTGAAATAGAAAAGCCGCCCACACAATGTGTAAGCGGCTCTTCGGTTAATAGTTTATTGATAAAGGGTTATGCGGCCTGTTCCAGATCTGTCAGAAATAAAGGCAACTGCCCAAAATCAACTATCAGATCCATCTCTTTCTTTTCCTTCTCCGGCGGTCTCATCTGGTCGGTAAAATAGTCAAAAATGTCCTCCAGAATTTCATCTACGACCGCTTCTTTTTCTATGCATCGGCTCCACCAGAAACGGAACAGATCCTGTAATGGGATCTTCAATGGGGGATAGTAATCATATGGATTGTATTCTCCCTCGCACAGGAGTTCCTTCATCCTTGCACTGCCAAGGATGTCGTTGAACCTGTTGTGCCTTATCCTCTGATTACGATCTTCGGTTTTATCTTCAGGATTTGGATCAACGCCATAATCTGGCAAACTGATCATGTCATAGAATGTGACATCCCTTTTTTTGAGTTCGACCCATATCAATTTTTCTATTTGTTCATCAATCATTAGCCACCTCCATAAAAAAAGCGCCCATAAAAATCAGCATGAACGCCTTGAAATATTGGTTATTCAATTGTGACGGGTGATTCCTTATGCGGCGATCACCTCTCTTTCATCCTTATAGACCACAGAACATTTCTTAAAGCCGATCTCCCATGGCGATAATTCACGGTTGACTGAGAACCCACTATTCATCCATGCCCCTGCTGGCATTACATCAGGATGGTTTCTGCGATCAAACTCCTGAAAACAACGACAAATAAATATCCACAAATCGTTACCTGCCGCAGGAAATCCCTCTACCTTGTCGATCTGATCCCATTCAGGAAAGACCATCTTGTAAAGGTCTATCAGGACTTCCTCTTGATGTTGGTATTTATCGAAAATCGCCATGATATGCTCTTTTAGGGTCTTCAAATCCTTGATTCCTAACCGGTGCCAGTGCCTCTGGCATTTTATTTCAAGCGTCATAATTCTCTCCTTTCAGTATGAGGTTTAGAACTTTCTCCGTCTCGGACATAACCTTGAGGCAGGCTGAATAAGGGGTGATCTTTAGTTCCCCGGCATATTTTTCGATGTATCTGTAAGAGTTTCCAAGATATTTGCCGCCTCTCTTGCCAACAATCCTACAGAGCGCCTCGGCTGAAAGTTCAGCCACAATCTCTTGGATGGGGTCCTGTCCTCGTTTAAGATTCCCGTTGACCTTTTCATGTGCGGAATGAGCAAGTTCATGGAAAAAAACGAACTCATCCTTTGTCGCTAAGCCAATCTCCTTTCTCACCGGCGAATAAAAACCCTGATAACTGAAATTTCCCGGTATGGCCTTCACAGATATCCCCCACTGTTCCGCTCTTTCAATCAGGGGTAAGTCTGGGAGTTCGATTTGTTCATAATCCAAAGGTTCTCCGTCAGTGTCCTGATAACGAAAAACAGCCCGCGCCAAGAAACCCACGAGCGCCTCTTTTTCCCCGCCTGTTTCCTCATCCTCAGTTTTCTTGATAAAGGGGACCAGGATATAGAAGGCTTTAGATCCCTTCTTGACATACCTGTTGGCCTCATTCCATTGTCTGTAACCCCTGCCGTCTTGAGTGCCGGACAGAAACATGAGCGTCCTATTTAGTATTGACCACTTGGAACTCGGAATATCCGCCACAGGGAACATGGAATAGGCCACGGCTTCAGGGATATCTCCTGATTTGAACTTCTCTAATATGGTTCCTAAGACTTGTTTAACCTTATCGTTCATGACATTCCTCCTCTTCTGTTGGTTTGGGGTTCTGCTGGAAGACTTCTTCCATCTCATCCTCTAATTTTCTTGAACATGCAGCACATATGGAGTGGGAAATAGGCAGG
>JAHJUB010000171.1 GCA_018829455.1 Candidatus Omnitrophota bacterium | reverse complement strand
TTCTGCACGCCCGGCATGATTACCATGGGCAAATCATTGTTTGATTGCACCCCGCGGCCAGAGGAGCGTGAAATCAAGGAGCATTTGAAGGGAAACACCTGTCGATGTACGGGATACATCAACATTATCAAGGCCATATCGAATGCTGCCGAAAAGATTGCAGAATAGGTCGGCGTAGACGGCAAAAAGGACAGACGACGAAAGGGACGTGGAGTCGATGATGAAAATAGAAAAGGTAATCGTCGCAAAGGGCTTTGGAGGCTTTTTCTGGGACGACCAGGCGGCGATCAAGACGGGGATTCAAAGAGATGGTTTTATTTACTTGGGCCGGCCTGTGACCCCGGGGTTCGATTCCATTCGAATGCCGAGTGAGTGCCTTTCCCTTCTCCTGATTCTTGACGACGGCCAAATCGCCCACGGAGACTGCGTGGCCGTTCAATATTCAGGGGCCTCAGGCAGAGATCCTGTTTTTAAGTCGGATGACTATCTCCCGTTCTTTAGGGAGCATATCGTGCCCATGATAAACGGGAGGGATATCACGACATTCAGGCGGATGGCTGACGATTTTGACGCTCTGGTCTTCGACAACAAGCCTATCCACACGGCCATACGGTACGGTGTCACCCAGGCCTTTTTGGATGCTGTCGCAAAATCACGGAAAAAGACGATGGCTGAGGTGATCTGCGAAGAGTATGGACTTGAAATGGCCGACACTCCCATACCTGTATTCATACAGACCGGCGATGATCTGTACGAGTCCGTTGATAAGTGTATCCTAAGGAGGGTTGATGTCTTCCCTCACTATCTCATAAACAATCTAAAAAAACTGAATGAACTGCCCGAACAACTCGAATTTACGAAGAAAAGAATCACCCAACTCGCCGACCACACGTATGCACCCTATCTTCATTACGACCTCTACGGAATGGCGGGACAGAAGTACGGGAGAGATCTCGATAAAATCATGGAGGACTTTAGAAACTGGTCTCGTATCGTCGATCCCTATTCGTTGATCATCGAGGCTCCTTTCATCATGGACAGCCGGGAAGAGACGGTCGAGCTGACCGGTGAATTGATTCGCCGCAAGAGTGAGGAGCAACTGCCGATCATCATCTGTGTGGACGAGTGGTGCAACACTCTGGAGGACGTCCGATTTATGACCGATGCCGGTGGAGCAGAGATGATCCAAGTCAAGACGCCGGATATGGGTGGCCTGAACCAAAGCATAGCAGCCATTCAGTATTGTCAAGCAAAAGGCCTGAAAGCTTACCTGGGAGGCACCTGCTGCGAAACGGAGCGGTCTGCGCAGATTTCAGCTCATGTTGCATTGGCCACTCGGCCCTTTCAAATGCTCGCCAAACCGGGTCTGGGAATCGATGAAGGCTATCAAATCGTCATGAACGAGATGCTGAGAACATTGGCTATCGTGAAGGAAAGAGGATGCCCTTAGATCGCGGAGGACGTTGAATATGAAATGGGAAAGAAAGGATTTGATCGGATTGGAGGATGTGAGTCCGGAGGAGATATGGCACATCCTGGAAGTCGCGAAAGGCTTCAAGAAGAAGCTTGTTGAGAAGGACGTCAAAAAGATAGCGACCTTTGAAAACAAGAACTTCGTAACGCTCTTTTACCAGGCCAGCACACGGACTCGGTTCTCATTTGAGATCGCCGCCAAAAATCTCGGCCTCAACGTCATGAACTTTTCCTCTGCCACAACGAGCGTGTCCAAAGGGGAATCCCTCTATGACACCGTCAAGACCCTTGAGGCGATGGGGGTTGATATTTTCGCTATTCGGCATGGCATGTCGGGCTCGGCACGGTATATCGCTGAACATACGCCAGCCCATGTTCTCAATGCAGGGGACGGCGTCCACGAACACCCGACTCAATCCCTCCTGGATATGTTCACGATCTGGGAGAGCAAGGGAAAGCTGGACGGGGTCAAGGTGGTCTTGGTGGGGGATCATGACCACAACAGATCGAGCCGATCGAATACCTGGGCGCTCTCTAAGATGGGGGCTGAGGTGGTGCTCTGTGGCCCAAGGACGCTTGTGTCCGACGAGTATACCGATTTGGGAGGAAGGTTTGTCGGGGATGTGGAAGAGGCCCTCAAAGAAGCGGACGTGATATATACCTTTCGAATACAACAAGAGCGGCAGGAGCCGGGCCTGGTTCCATCCCTTGGTGAGTACTCGAGGTTCTATGGGATTAATGAAGAACGACTGAGGTTTGCGAAACCGGATGTGGTCGTCTTACACCCTGCCCCGATGATCAGAGGATCAGAAATTACATCCGCCGTCGCGGATGGAAGTCATTCGCTGGTGTTCGAAATGGTAACCAACGGCGTAGCGGTTCGGATGGCATTAATCTACCTGCTTCTTGGAGGTGAGTCGTGAAATCGATCATTATAAAGAACGGTGAAGTCATTGATCCTGAAAGCGGTGTTCATGATATCCTGGATGTTTTTATTCAGGGCGGAAAAATATCCAAGGTTGGAAAGTCCATAGAGTCGAGGGCCGACGTTGTTCTAGAGGCCGAGGGCATGATGGTGAGTCCGGGTTTCATTGATCTTCGAGCACACTTGTGCGACCCGGGGTTTACGCGGAGAGAAGACATCGGCTCGGGAAGCCGGAGTGGGGCAGCAGGTGGATTCACGACCGTGGTTGTCAGACCGGACACGAATCCTGTCGTGGATAACTCGGCCTTGGTCTATTACATCATGGCGAAAGCAAAAGAGACTGCCTGTATCCGTGTCCTTCCCAGCGCAACGGTCACTCAGGGCATGAAGGGTGACATGATATCCCCCTTGGGGAGCCTCAAGAGCGCTGGAGTGGTCCTTCTCTCGAACGGCATTCAACCTATTACCGATGCAGAAGTCATGAGACGGGCCATGGCTTTTAACCGGACGTTTCAACTGCCGTTCAGTCTTCACTGCGAGGAGCCGAGTCTGTCCAGGGGGGGGCTCGTGAAGGAAGGGAAAACCGCAGTACGATTGGGGGTCAAGGGCATCCCGGAAACGGCCGAAACAGTAATGATGAGTCGGGATATCCTGCTCGCAGAGGCCAATGAGACCAAGCTCCACATCAATCACATAGGATCGAAGTCCGCGATCGACTTGATAAGGGCTGCAAAGGCGAGAGGAGGAAACGTTACCTGTAATGTCACACCCTATCATTTCTATTTGCTTGATCGGGATATCCAGGATTTTGACCCTAACCTGAAATTCCTCCCTCCGCTGGGGAGTGAGACGGACGTGAAGGCCATCAAAGAGGGACTCAAGGATGGAGCGATCGATGCGATCATTTCAGATCACTCCCCATGGACACCTGAAGAGAAGGATATCGAGTTTGATCAAGCGAGCTTTGGCGCGATCGGCCTGGAAGTGGCGTTTGCGCTCAGCTACTCCGAACTCGTGGTCAACGAGATTCTCAGCATAGATGAGTTGCTGAGAAAATTCACGGTGAACCCCGCGAAAATTCTGGGACTCGACTTAGGTCGATTGCAGGAAGGCGCAGAGGCCGATATCGTGCTGATAGATCCCAAGGTGGAATGGGTGGTTGAACCTGATAAATTTGAGTCCCGTGCCTCTAATACGCCCTTGCGCGGGAAGACATTAAAGGGGAGGCCTTCCGCAACGATCGTTAAGGGCCAGATTGTCATGAGAGAGGGAAAGATCCAGGAAGGCGCCCTTCCCTTTAAATGAATTCTGAACAGGAGCAAGGGAATCGAAATATCGGGGCTCAAGCCTGCGTGCCATGAGGGATCCTAGCGCTGCCAAGAGAAATCGGGAGGGTGTCGTTGGGCACTAATGGTTTAAGTATGAGTGTGCGGCTGTCTAAAAACCAATAAACACTGCTGAAGTTTTGAGAACACGGGTTATGATCATGGAAAAGGTCGATCTCAATATTCACTCTGGGCTGATTGCAACCAAGGATGGGCGTTATAAAGGGAGTATCTCGATCCATGGGGGCAGAATTGTGGCAATAGGCGATCCTGAGGTTCTCCCAAGTTCGAGACAACGGATCGATGCTGAGGGACTCATTATCATTCCAGGTGTTATCGATCCTCATTTCCACTCGCGAGTCCCCGGTTTCCCCGAAAGGGAGGACTTTCACACGGCCACTATGGCTGCCGCCGCAGGCGGCGTGACCACATTCATGGATATGCCCGTGTCCGTTCCACCTGTCCATTCGGTGGAAATCATGCAAGAAAAGATAGAACACTGTGAAAAGCTCGCCTGCGTGGACTTTTGCATCATTGCAGCGGCGGGTTCCGACAATTTGGCTGAAATTGAAAGCCTTTGCAGAGAGGGTGTCGTTGGGTTCAAGACTTTTTTGCACGCAGCCCCGGAAGGAAGAGAGGCTGAGTTCAAAGGCCTGTGCGCTGAGAACGACGGTGTTTTCTTGGACGTTTTGAGGGAGATTGCCCGATCCGGCAGCGTTTCCTTGATCCACGCTGAAAACGCCCAGATTACTCAGCACCTTACGGATCGTTTTAAGTCCAAAGGGATTTGCTCCATGGAGGCCTTTTTCCAGTCGAGGCCCCCTTTGACCGAAATCGAGGCGGTTGCCAGGACTCTTAGGTTTGCTGCCGAGACGAGAGTCCCCCTTCACCTGTGTCATATGAGCACGGGTGGGGCCATGGAGGCGATCAAAAGGGCGAAGGAACAAGGCATCGACGTGTCGGCGGAAACCTGCCCTCATTACCTGCTGTTAACTCAGGAGGATGTTCTCCCTCTCGGCCCTTACGGGAAAATCCATCCGCCCATGAGGGACAGGGAGAACGTTGAAGCGCTTTGGAAAGCGCTCTCAAACGGTATTCTGGATATGGTCTGTTCTGACCACTGTCCTTATGAGGCAAGGGAAAAAGAGGCGGGGCTTGAGGACATATGGAAGGCGCCCGCCGGGTCCCCGAATGTTGAATTGGTGCTGCCGGCTATGCTGGACCAGGTGAACAGAGGGCGCATTTCACTGGGCAAGATGATCGGGGTCTTATCCGAGAATGCAGCAAAGCGATTCGGGCTGTATCCGAGGAAAGGGACCATTCAGGTAGGTTCTGATGCCGACCTGGTCCTTGTTGACCTCCGCGTAAAACGGATGGTTTCAAGGAAACAGATGTTCACGAAGGCAAAGGAGGTTGCTCGGATTTTCGAAGGAAAAGAGTTCCAGGGATGGCCCATCACGACCGTCGTCCGTGGTCATGTTGTCATGGACAAGGGCCATTTCAATAGTGAGGCCTTTGGAAAAGGAAGGTTTGTAAGACGTCGGCCTTAGATCTCAAGGCGAAATCATAGGCCCTTAGGGTTCCCGAAGCCGTAACTGTTTTAGATGGCGCTTTTCGTTTCATTTGAGAAGGCCATTCATGCAAGCGAAGCCCTGGTCCTAAGAGAGTTGTCGATCTGGGATTCATAGCCCTGTCAATCCACGTGAACATGGCCTATGGCAATGGAACAGCCCTTCTGAGTCTGGACACTCCTGATTGCTATTTGGTGATCCCCTGGACGCCGTTGACCATTTGGCCTGGACACGCTTTCTCCTGAAATAAGTGAGGCATGGACCTTCAGATACAGGATCAAAAGGAATTTGAAAGGCAAAGGAGGATCACTATGATCAGGCACATTCTTCTCTACAAATTCAGGGAGGACGCTTCAGCCGAGGCGATCCAGGCACTGGCAAGCAAGTTTTTGGAATGCGAAGAAAAATTGACCGGGTTGAAAAAGGTGGAGCATGGACCCAATGTGGCCGACAACAGAGACCTGAGCAGGGGGTTCAATTACTGCTTCCTCATGACGTTTAAGGACATGGCCGAAATATCGGAATATATCGCATCCCAGGAACACGATGAGATTGTGAAGCTCGATAAGCCCATTTCCGAAGGTCTTCTCGTCTTTGATATGGAAGTGGAAGAATAGGCCTGCCATTCAGGAGATTCGCGTCTCCGGCTCTCCGAGTACGGGTGCATGATGCCAGGGGAGGGAGCTTACGTGGAGAGGGGGAACTATTGGGGGGCGCGGGGGACGTATATTGGCGGCAGGAAGGGTGAGATTGATTAGGATCTGAGGCCATGGCAAGAGATTTCAAGTCCAGTAAGGGACTGAACATTCCTAGGAGTCTGTCGGAGAAAAACAAACTTATAATATCAATTAGTTCAATGGACGTCCATCTGCAAGATCGATAGACTTCTATGAGAGAGAACTCAACGATTGAGACGAAAGGAGGGTTTCGTATGGGAGACTGGAGAGGAAGAATCGGGGTAATCTTTCCCGCTGATGAAGTTCACGAGCAGGAATACATGGACTTTGCTCCTGAGGGGGTGTCCGTACACACGACGCGATTCGAGATCCCCGCTGAAATAAGTGTCGAGACGGTAAGTCATTTTGCCAGCGGGGATGATTTTGAGCAGCTTGCCAGGCATTTTACGCTGATCGATCCCGGATGCATCATCTTCGGTTGCACGGCCGGAAGCTTTCTAAGGGGCCCTGGGACCGACCAGGAGATTATTCAGCGTCTAGAGCAAGCAGGCGGGACACGTGCCACAACCGCTTCAACGGGAATCGTCGAAGCAGCGGCAGCCTTGCAGTTAAAGAAGGTGTCCGTTGTCACGCCCTACCTCGAGGAGCTCAATGAGAAGCTTAAGGTGTTCTTGGAAGGAAACGGTATCCGGGTTTTATCCATCAAAGGCTTTCAACGGGAGGGTGGATT
>JAHJUB010000161.1 GCA_018829455.1 Candidatus Omnitrophota bacterium | reverse complement strand
CCGGCGAGCCGCTTAAGGGTGATCTGGCGGGTCTTTTTAAACTACGGGTTTTCAACTATCGGGTTGTCTATGCCAAGACAAAGGAAGGCGTACTGGTATTGCGAATACGACACCGTAAAAACGCGTACAGATGACGAGACAAATTTTACCGATTGGAGGAAAAAGAATTCGTTGACCGGCCGCCGGCTACCGTTGTATAATTACAGCATGAACCTCTTAAAAAAGATAGCGGGAAAAACCGCCACAATCGGCGTTATCGGGATGGGCTATGTCGGCCTGCCCTTAGTTATTAACTTCCTGAAAGCCGGGTTTAAAGTTATCGGTTTTGATTCCGACGCAAACAAGGTCGGAGCTCTTAACCGGGGGCAATCGTATATCAGGCATATTCCGGCATCCCTGTTAGCGCCCTACTCTGCCCATTTTTCCGCCACCGCCGACGTTTCCCACCTCAAGGAACCTGACGTTATCATCATCTGCGTACCGACCCCCCTGACCGAAAACCGGGAACCGGATATGCGATATGTGGAAAAAGCGGCCCGGGATATCTCTATGAACTTTAGCGGCCAAAAACTCATTTCCCTGGAATCCACAACCTACCCCGGCACAACCGAAGAACTGATTTTGCCCGTCATGCAGGAGAACGGCCGGGTGATAGGAAAAGATTTTTACCTGGTCTTTTCGCCGGAACGGGAAGACCCGGGCAACAGCGTTTTTTCCATTAAAAACATCCCCAAGGTAGTGGGCGGCGTAACCAGCGCCTGCTTAAAACACGGGATTGCCCTCTACTCTACAATAGTGGAAAAGGTTGTTCCGGTATCATCCACCCGGGCCGCGGAATCCACCAAACTCCTGGAGAATATTTACCGCAGCGTGAATATCGCCCTGGTCAACGAAATGAAGATGCTCTTTGACCGGATGGGCATAAATATCTGGGAAGTGATTGAAGCGTCAAAGACCAAACCGTTCGGGTTTCAACCATTTTACCCGGGTCCGGGCATTGGCGGACACTGTGTTCCGGTGGACCCTTTTTACCTTACCTGGAAGGCGAGACAGTATGATTTCTCAACCCGCTTTATTGAATTGGCCGGGGAAATAAACACTTCCATGCCTTATTACGTAATATCCAAAACGATGGAAGCCCTCAATAAGCAGGGAAAGAGTCTCTGTGGGGCAAAAGCGCTGGTTCTGGGTGTTGCCTACAAGAAAGATATTGACGATTTAAGAGAATCACCGGCCTTGAAGATTATCCAACTCCTGCAGGAAAAAGGCGCGATGGTAATCTACAACGACCCGTATATTCCGGAAATAGGTAAACTGCGGCATTACAAATTTTCGCTTGTTTCGCAAAAATTGACCGTGAAACTTCTCAAAAATATGGACGTAGCGCTGATATTGACCAACCACACCGATTACGACTATGCCTTCATCGTCAAAAACGCCAAATTAGTCATAGATACCAGGAATGCGGTGGCAAAACCGTATCCGAATGTCGTAAAGGCATAAATGAAAAAAGCGCTGATTACCGGAATCACCGGACAGGACGGTTCGTACCTGGCCGAATTTTTATTATCCAAAAATTACCAGGTCCACGGCCTCATCCGCCGCGCCAGCACCTTTAACACCGGGCGCATTGACCATTTGTACGCGGACCCACATTTAAGCGGAACCAGGCTTTTTCTCCATTACGGAGACCTTTCCGACTCCGGGCAGATTACGGAAATTATATATAACATCAAGCCCGACGAAATTTACCATTTGGGCGCGCAGAGCCACGTAAGGGTAAGCTTTGACCTGCCGGAATATACCGGAGACATAACCGCATTAGGAACCACCCGGATTCTGGAAGCAATCCGGCGCAGCGGCATTAAGACCAGATTTTACCAGGCCAGCAGCAGCGAGATGTTCGGGTCGGCGCCGGCGCCGCAAAATGAAAAAACACGCTTCCAACCATGCAGCCCCTACGGCATTGCCAAAGTATATGCCTACTGGATGGCGGTCAATTACCGGGAAGCATACCGGATTTTTGCCGCCAACGGGGTCCTCTTCAATCACGAAAGCCCCAGGCGGGGCGAAACCTTCGTCACCCGAAAAATAACCAGGGCGATCGCCAAAATTCTGGCCGGAGAACAGGATAAACTCTTCCTGGGAAATTTAAAAGCAAAAAGGGACTGGGGCTACGCCCCGGAATACGTGGAATCAATGTGGCAAATCCTGCAGCAGGATAGACCCGGAGATTACGTCATCGGCACCGGTGAAAGCCATTCGGTAGAGGATTTCTTGAAAGAGGCCTTCGGTTACGCAAACCTTGACTGGCGCAAATACGTGGGAATAGACCCGAGATACCAGCGGCCGACCGAAGTGAATTTCCTGCTGGCCGACGCCGCAAAAGCCAGAAAAGAACTGGGTTGGGAACCCAGGGTTGCCTTTCACGAACTTACCCGGATAATGGTTGATTGTGACCTGGAATTGGCCGGGCTGAAATCACCCGGCGAAGGAAAAAAGATTCTGAAGAAAAAAGGCCTCTCCTGGACGCAGAACAGGATTACAAGCGGATAGCGACGATGTAGGATAAATCTGCATTCACCCCCACCTTACCTCCCCCGTCAAGGGGGAGGAATATTGTTGGTAATATGGCTGAATTTTGGCAAAAGAAAAGAGTCTTGGTTACCGGCGGCGCCGGATTTCTCGGCTCCTTTGTGGTTGGCAAACTCAAAGAAAGGGGCTGCCGGAACATCTTTATCCCCCAAATCCAGGATTATAATCTGGTGGAGATGGAGGCGGTCAAAAGAGTTTACCGGGACAGCCAGCCGGAAATAGTCATCCACCTGGCCGCCCGGGTCGGCGGCATCGGCGCCAACCTGAAAAATCCGGGTTCTTTCTGCTATGATAATCTGATGATGGGCATCCAGTTGATGGAAATAGGACGTCAATACAAGCTGGAAAAGTTTGTCGCGCTCGGCACCATTTGCGCCTACCCCAAATATACGCCGGTCCCCTTCCGGGAAGAAGACCTCTGGAACGGTTATCCGGAGGAAACAAATGCACCCTACGGCCTGGCCAAGAAGATGCTCCTGGTGCAGGCCCAGGCCTACCGGCAGCAGTACGGATTTAACGCCATTTACCTTCTACCGGTGAACCTTTACGGTCCCGGCGATAATTTTGACCCGGAATCTTCCCACGTAATTCCAGCCCTCATTTGCAAGTGTCTTGAAGCCAGAAAACAATCGTGTCATTCTGAGGGACGAAGTCCCGAAGAATCTCAACCTTCCATCACCGTCTGGGGCACCGGAAAACCGACCCGTGAGTTCCTTTACGTGGAAGATGCCGCCGAAGCCATCATTCTTGCAGCCGAAAAATATAATAAGCCGGAACCAATCAATATCGGCGCCGGCTTTGAAATCTCAATCAAAGACCTGGCACACCTGATTGTTAAACTGACCGGCTTTAAAGGTGAAATTACCTGGGATGTATCCAAACCGGACGGCCAGCCCCGTCGGTGTCTTGACACTTCCCGGGCAAAAGAAGAGTTTAGCTTTACCGCCCGAACATTCTTTGAAGAAGGCCTGGCACGAACCATCGCCTGGTATGTGGGGTTGCCAAAGAATAAAATTGCCTATTTGGAGTCCCGGATTTGAGGTTAGTGCAAGGCGCGACGACGAACCATACCCCCTGCGGTATGGAGAGGAGAAGCAACGCCGCAATGACCCAAAAACGGGACTCCCCAACAGGGCCAGGCGCTTTTGGGCTGCGACTGCGTCCCTCATTGATTGTATAGTATAACTATGCCATCTTCTTCGCTCCTTGTCTCGCTCCAAAATCATCTCTGGCAAATAGGCAATTTTATTTTTCGGTAACCCCGAGGCAAACCACAACATTTCCCCCTCCTCTTGACGGAAAACGTTTTTGGTGGTAAAATTTCTAAATTAAAGTTATAAAATACACTGTGTCATTCCCGAATGACGTAGTGCGAGGCTTTCAGCCTCGCCGGGAGGGGATGTAACCCCTCCCCTACATTACATTAGCGACCCTGAAAGGGTCGCACTACGAAAGCCGGGTCGGATAAATCCGACCCCCCTACTATGGATAAAAAAGAACTGGAAAAATACCGCAAATCTCTGGAAAAAGAGTACGAGCGCATTCTGAAAAATCTCTCCGATTTGGAAAACAACGGGCTTTTGAATGCGGAAAGAAATTCGGACCTGGGCGGGATCACCACCCACCCGGCTGACCTGGGCACCGATAATTTTGAACGGGATTTAAACCTGGGCCTGGTCACCGAGGAAAACGCTTCTCTGAGAGAGGTGGAAGAGGCCCTGGCCAGAATTAATAAAGGAAGTTACGGAAAGTGCGAGAAGTGCGGTGTAAAGATTGAGGTCAAACGCTTGACCGTCGTACCTCAAGCCCGACACTGTTTCGGATGTCAGGCAAAAATGGAATCTTAAGTTGTGTCACGTCAAACCCTGAAACTGCCCTTTTTTTTGGCGGCGTTCGTCTTCCTCTGCGACCAGGCAACCAAATTTTGGGGGGAGAGGTTTCTCAATCCCCAGGTTATCATCCCCGGCATCTTAAAATTTACCCCTTTCTACAATCCCGGTTTCTTTTTTGGTTTCTGGCATCCTAAATATCTCAAGGTTATTACCGTCGTATTATCCTGCCTGGTAATCTACGTCACGATTGACCTGTGGAAAAAGAGCCGGAGAAGACACGGCCTTTTGGCGGCAGGCCTCGGCCTGGTCTGGGGCGGCATGCTTGGGAATCTCGCGGACCGCCTTGTCCTGGGAAGCGTTTTTGATTTTATCCTTCTCTGGCGCATACCAACTTTCAACCTGGCCGACACCGCCCTGACCATCGGCGCGTCATTCATCATCGCCAACATTTTGTTTTGCGAAAAAGACAGAAATGAAGTAAAATAAAAGTTTGTAAAAAATTATTTCACAAAAACGAGGGTATTCGGTGAACAAAACTTGCGTAGCGACAGCAACAAAACAAGCAAAATGAAGCGATGAGTGGCCGGGGCTCATACGAAGTAGCATTGAGAACACGGCGAGGCTCGTCGCTGAATTGCGTAGTTTTGTCTGTCGCGCAGCATAATGTTTGCGAAACGAATACCCGAGAGCACGATGCACCCGATACTTTTTGAAATTGGGGGTTTTACGGTTTATACTTACGGCCTGTTTGTAGCGGGCGGCATCGCCATTGCCTTCCTTTTGGGTCTGCGCCGTTCCAGAAGGCGGGGTATTCCGGAACAGGTTATTTATAATCTTATCTTCCTGGCCATCCTGGTCGGCATCATCGGAGCCCGGCTGATTCACGTCACGGCTGGATGGTCATACTATCAGCGTAACTTTCTGGAAATCTTCCTGCTGCGGCAGGGCGGCCTGGCGATTCAGGGCGGCCTGCTCTTCGGCCTGGCCGGCGGCGTATGGTATTTGCGCCGGAGAAAAATTATTGTCCGCCCGGCGCTGGATAATTTCTTCCTTTACCTTCCGTTAGGCCAGGCAATCGGCCGAATTGGCTGTTTTTTAAACGGCTGTTGTTACGGTAAAGCTTCAAACCTCCCCTGGGCCGTAAATTTTCCTTTTCTGACCAACCGCGTCCATCCAACTCAAATATACTATGTTTTATCTGATGCCACGCTCTTCCTTATTCTTTACATCTTCAGCCGCACCGAAACAAAACCGGGTGAATTAACCGCCTGGTACCTTATCTTGTACGGTTTTATCCGGTCGGCCGTGGACAGCTTGCGCGGTGACTTGCTGCCGGGTTTTCTGGGGCTTTACACCACGCAGTGGTATGCCGTTCTGTTTGCGGTCATCGGCGTCATTACCCTGATTAGATGCAGACAGCGCCTATGACGATAATTGTCCAAAAATTCGGTGGTTCTTCTTTATCCACCACGGAAAAAATTATCCGGATTGCGCAAAAGATTAAGAAGCGGCTGACCGGAAAGAACCGGCTTGCAATTATAGTTTCGGCGATGGGCGACACCACCGACCATCTGGTTGACCTGGCATCTCAGGTGGGTAATCCGGAACGCGGACCGGAGATGGACCTGCTCCTTTCCACCGGAGAGATGGTTTCGGCCAGCCTCATGGCCATGGCCCTTCAAAAGATAGGCGTACCCAGCCGCACCTTTACCGGCCGGGAAGCAGGCATCATAACCGATGCCACTCACACTAAAGCGCGAATCAGATTTTTAAAAACTTCCCGGATAAAAGAAACCATGGAGAAGGGCGCGGTTGCGGTGGTGACCGGTTTTCAGGGCGTAACGGAAGATGACCGGATAACCACCCTGGGGAGAGGCGGCAGCGACCTCTCCGCAGTTGCCCTTGCTAAGAGTTTACACGCCGATGCCTGCGAAATATATACCGACGTGCCTGGAATCTTCACCGCAGACCCGAGGCTAGAGCCGGAAAGCCGCCTCATCCCGCTCATATCCTACGAGGAGGCGCTGGAGATGGCTTCGACGGGGGCGACCGTAATACAGGCCCGGGCGGTTGAATTCGGACAGAAGCACAGAGTGCCTATTCTGGTAAAATCAACTTTTCAGGAAGGGGAAGGAACGATGATTACGGAGAAAACGAAAAAAAGAACAAAAAGTCTGGAAGAGCCGTTAATTTCAGCGGTCACCGGTACCGACCAGGAAGCCAAATTATCCATCTTCGGCGTGCCGGACCGGCCCGGAATAGCGGCCCGAATATTTACCGCGGTAGCCGCAAAAAAGATCAACGTGGATATGATTATCCAGAACGTAAGCAAGGAAGGAAAAACCGACCTTTCTTTTACCGTTCCCTCGGAAGACCTAAAAAACACCCGGCAGATTACCGCGAAAATTGCCCGGGAAATCGGAGCGGAAGGAATCGCCGTTGACTCTGACATCGCCAAGATTTCCATCATCGGCATCGGAATGCAGAGCCATTTCGGCGTGGCCGCCAAAATGTTTTCCGCTTTAAGTCAGGCCGGGATTAATATTGAAATGATCAGCACTTCGGAGATTAAGATATCCTGCGTTATTTGCAAAAAGGAGCATCGGAAAGCGGTCCGCAGTCTGCATAAAGCGTTCGGGCTTGGAAAAACATAATTTCTTTCGGACGCAGATTACCGCGGATAAATGCAGATACGGATTAAGGATTACTTTATAGAATTACTTTAAAATACTCTTAGGGAATTTTTAAAAATACTCCAAATAATTATCATTTAACATTATCCTGCTGTTTCTGCGTACATCTGCGTCCTATTCAGTTTTTATTTGCGTAAGATTTCAGCGGTTGCGTAAAGCAGGGGTTTTAAACCATTCCGGAGCATAGCTGAAATTGGAAAGACCTGTTTGCCAAACTTCCCCATCTCTTCCTGAAAAACAGTTAGTTTCTCCTTCGTTTCCGGCAAATCAATCTTATTAGCCACAATAATTTCCGGTTTCTCGGCCAAGCCGCAGCCATACCCCGTTAATTCTTCGCGAATTTTCCAATATCTTCCAACCGGGTCCGGCTCGGAAAGGTCAACCATGTGCAAAATAACCCGGGTCCTTTCAATGTGACGCAGAAATCGGTCGCCTAAGCCCTTCCCTTTGTGGGCGCCTTCAATTAACCCGGGGATATCCGCCGCCGTAAAACTATAGCCGTCATCCAAAAGCACCAGGCCCAGTGATGGTTCCAGGGTCGTAAAAGGATACGGCGCAATTTTGGGCTTACTTCGGGAGATTACGGAAAGCAGTGTTGATTTTCCGCTGTTGGGATAGCCAACCAGACCGGCGTCGGCAATCAACTTAAGTTCCAGAACAAGGTGCGCTTCTTCGCTCGGGGTTCCCTTTTTGGCAAACCTGGGCGTCTGCATGGTTGCAGTGGAAAAATGGTCGTTTCCAAAACCTCCTTTACCTCCCTTTGCCACGATCACTTCCTGCCCCAGTTTCTCCAGGTCGGCAATGATTGTGCCATCTTTAGTTTTAACCACCGTTCCCGGTGGAACCATTATCACAAGGTTCTCGCCATCCGAACCTGTTCTTTGACTCTTTTGCCCATTTCCGCCGGGCTGAGCGCGAAAATGGTGCTGGTAGCGGAAATTAATCAGAGTGTTTGCGGAAGCATCGCTCCTGATGATAACCGAGCCGCCGTCGCCGCCGTCGCCGCCCGAAGGTCCGCCGCGGGGGACGTATTTTTCGCGGCGGAACGCAACCGCCCCGTCGCCGCCCTTACCGGAGAAAACAAAAATATCAACGTAATCAATCATAAACCGTATTGTCATTGCGAGAAGCGAAGCGACGAAGCAATCCCCGCCTACTGCATGCGGGGACGGCGTCTTTTGGGATTGCCACGCCAAAATACGGCTCGCAATGACATAGTTGAATAAATAACGTGAGGGTTACCGGTTTTCGGAATCGGTTAAAATACGGCGGGCGCCGAGACAGCGGCTCTTAAAGTAAGCAGACGATTCAAAACTGTCAACAATTACGCGACGGGCAGCGCGGCTGGCATGCAGAATTAAACCGTTGCCCAGATAAATAGCCACGTGTGACGGATACCGGCCGTTTTTGGACCTGGCGAAAAAGAGTAAATCACCGGGTGAAATCTCCGCGATGGGAATTGGTGTGCCTTCCAGAAACTGGGTCCTGGCTGTCCGGGGAAGGTCAACTCCGACAGCGCTGAAAGCCTTCTTAACCAGGCCGGAACAATCTATTCCCAAATTGCTGAATCCACCCAGACGGTACGGCACATCCAGAAAGGAGAACGCCCGGTCCAGGAGGTCCGCCGCAACACCTTCCACCGAAATTCCTTTGGGCAGCCTGGATTTTGTGCTTTCCTCCGGCACATTGTTGGCAACCTCCAGTCTTGGTTCTGTTACCGAAGGCACGCGAACCCGGTCAACCTTGACCAAAAGACGGCTGTTAATCTTAAGCCGGTTATCAGAAACGTTCTGGTTGAGACGCTTCAGTTCCGTAAGTGTAACTTCATACTTGCGGGCAATCTTGGACAGGGTGTCCCCGTTACGAATCCGGTGGTATGTCTTTTTGGTGCGGTAAACCGACCCGGCTTCAGATGCCCTGCTCTCTTCGTCTTCCGTACTGCTGACTATCAATTTCTGGCCCGTGTTAATAAGGTTTCCGGAAAGGTTATTAAGCCGTTTTAAATCCGCAACGGAAATATTATGGTTTTTAGCGATACGGTAAAGGTTTTCCCCTTTAGCGACGATGTGTTCCTGCTGGGCGTAAAGCAAAACCGGCAAAAGGAACAGGAAAGTTGCAATCAGGGATAATTTTAAATATCTCATTTTGTTCTTTATTGTATCTTCCGAACATCAATCCTGTCAAGGGCAGCATAGCAGTGTTAGTCGCCCAGCAAGCTCGGCCGGGCGACTACAACCTGATTACCATGGCCGCCCAGGTCAGACCGGCGCCGAAAGTGAAAAGGAGCGCCAGGTCACCGGCCTTTACCTGACCGCTGGTAACCGCTTCGTCCAGACCAACCGCCACCGAAGCCGCCGACATATTTCCGTAATTCTGAATGTTCAGGAAAACCTTTTCCATCGGCAGGGAAAGGTTTTTAACCACCGCCTGAATGATACGCAGGTTTGCCTGGTGCGGAATAACCAGGGAAATTTCCTCTGAACTTACGTTTGCCCGCTCCAGGGCCTTTCGGGCCGCCTCTACCATTGATTGCACCGCCACTTTGAAAAGCGCCTGGCCCTCCATCTTCATGAAGTGGAGACGCTTTTCCACGGTCTCGCGACTCGCCGGCTGCCGTCCGCCGCCGGCCGGCATAAAAAGAAGGTCAGTGTAACTGCCGTTAGACGCCAGGTAACTGCCCAGAACAGCGTCTTTCTCGTCGGCGGACAGGAGAACGGCTCCGGCGCCGTCACCCAGGAGAACGCAGGTGCCCCGGTCAGTATAGTCGGTTACCCGGCTCATAGTCTCTGTGGCAATCAGCAAAACGTTCCGGCACTGGCCGGAAAGAATCAGCCCGCGGCTGCAAACCAGGCCGTAAAGAAAGCCGGAACAGGCCGCGGATAAATCAAAAGCGAAAGCATTGCCAGCGCCCAGCCCTTCCTGGATGATACAGGCGGTTGACGGAAAATGATAATCGCCGGTGATGGTTGCGGTAATTACCGCGTCAATCTTTTCGGGTGGAAAATTAGCCCGTTTCAGAGCCAAACGGCCGGCGCGGATTCCCAGGTCGGATGCGGCCTCTTCCGGCGCCGCTATCCTTCGTTCGGAAACACCGGTCCGGGTGCGAATCCACTCATCAGAAGTTTCAACCATCTTTTCCAGGTCCGCGTTGGTTAAAACTTTTTGAGGCAGGTACGACCCGGTACTGACTATTCTCATCCCCATCTTATGGTATATTATACTCCAAAACCGACGTGATTGACAAACGCGGTTCTTATTGATAAGATGTAAGGGGGTGTTATGACTGATGAAGCTTTGCTTGTTACAGAAGCAAAAAACGGGGATTTGCAGGCATTTAGCCGGATTATTACTTCCCTGGAAACCCGGCTTTACCGCGTTGCTCTTTTCCTCTGCGGAGAGCGGGAAGAAGCCAGAGACCTCCTGCAGGAAACCTTCCTGGGGCTTTACCGGAGTTTACCGAATTTTAAAGGAAAAAGCGGGATTTATACCTACGCCTATCGCATCCTCCTCAACCTCCACCATAAAAGGTTAAGAAAAAAACGGAAGATAACCATTTCTCTTACCGAAGGCGTAAAAATTACTTATCCCGGCTTGCCGTCAGCGGCCGAATCGTTTGCCGAAAATGAAAAAAAAGAAAGGATAAGAGCAGGCATCGCCCGATTACCCGCTTTATTCCAGGAAATTATTGTCCTTCGCTATCTGGAAGAATTATCGTACCAGGAAATTGCGGATATGTTAAAGGTTAACGAAGGAACGGTGAAATCGCGACTCTTTAAAGCCAAAAATCTCCTGCGGAAGATATTTTTGTAGGGGCTCGATTCATCGAGCCCGCGGGTCGGATGAATCCGACCCCTACGACTTTGGAAGTCCCCCTGACAAGGGGGATTTAGGGGGTTTACCGGGGATAATCAGATATTTGTAATTACCGCCGGCGTATACCCGCACCATCGCCGACTTTGAATCCGAAATTTCTTTAACCACCCGGAAGAAGTCCGAAAGGTTGTTAATCGCTTGCCGGTTCACCTCTAAAATCACGCTCTGCGGAGACAGTTTTCCGGCCGCCGGACTGGAAGCGGACACATCAACGACCACCACTCCGTAAGCGACCGCAAGCCCCAGTTTATTTGCGATATCGGGAGTGATGTCTACGAGTTTCATTCCGCGCCAGATCTTCTCCTCTCCGGGCTGAGCCGCTCCCGGCCGGAGCGCCGCCGCGCCCATCTGCGCCGGTTGTTCCACCAGACGTACGGATATCGGCGCCAGCATCTTTCCGTTGCGAATCACCTGGAGCACAACCGTATCGCCGGGTTTGGCGCGGCCGATTCTGCTTTGAATATCATCAGGACCTTTGACCGGAATGTTATTGACGTTTACGATTACGTCACCCGGCTTCAGGTTTGCTTTTTCAGCCGGCGTACCGGGATAGACGTTGGCAACCAGAACACCGTTGGTCTGCTTCAAACCCATCTCCTGCGCCATTTCAAGGTCGATTGGCTGCATGGAAATTCCCAGGTAGCCGCGCACCACTTTACCGGAAGTTCTTATCTGCTCAAAGACGCTCTGGGCCATATTGGAGGGAATGGCAAAACCAATTCCCTGTCCGCTGGCAACGATGGCGGTGTTGATTCCGATTACCTCGCCCTTCAGGTTGACCAACGGTCCGCCGCTGTTTCCCTGGTTAATGGAAGCATCCGTCTGGATGAAACTCTCAATCGGATTGATGCCCAGGTGCCGGCCGGTTGCGCTGACCACGCCGACGGTAACCGTACCTTCAAGGCCAAACGGATTTCCGATTGCCATTACCCACTGACCTACTTTTATCATAGAGGAATCGCCGAAAACGGCGTAAGGTAGATTTTCCGCATTAATTTTTGCCAGGGCGAGGTCGGTCTTTTCGTCCTTGCCGACTATCCTGGCGTTAAACTCGCGGCCATCCAGCAGTTTAACCCTGACTTCGGCGGCATCTTTAATCACGTGGTTATTGGTAAGGATGTAGCCGTCGGGCGAAACAATAACGCCGCTGCCCAGGGCCTGCCGCAGATATTCCCTGGGTTCCTGCGGCTGCATGTCGCCGAAAAATCTCCGGAAAAACGGGTCGTTAAAAAGATCCCCGAACTGGTTCTGCGACCTTGCCACTTTCTGGGTGGTGCGGATGTTGACTACGGCCGGATTAACCACTTCGGCCACGCGGACAGACGCCTGTTCCAGAGAAGTAATCTCCTGACCCAGGGTAAGGGGTACCGCGGCTTTTCCGGACTGTTTTTCAGCCAGCGCCTTGCCTCCCCAGAAAGAGAAGCCGGCCGTCAAGATAAAAAGAACCGTTAAAATAATTCTCCAAATAATTGTCTTGCGTTTCATAAACACCTCCTGCATGTCACCCCCACATTACGGAGCGGGTCGGATAAATCCGACCCCTACATTAACAAGGAAAATCAGGAATTTATTTTGGCCCGCAATTCCGCTTCAATCTTATCCCTTACTTCCGTATGTTCTTTCAGATAAATACGCGCCTGCTCCCGGCCCGGACCTATGTTCTGGTCGCCGTAATAAAAGGAATTCCCCTTCTTTTCCAAAACCTTCTGGTCCACCCCTACGTCAAGAATTGAGCCTTCTTTGGATATACCCTGGTTGTAATAGAT
>JAHJUB010000160.1 GCA_018829455.1 Candidatus Omnitrophota bacterium | reverse complement strand
GTAATTGTCAAGACCGGAAGCAAGGAAAAGAAGACGATAACCTGCGCCGGTATCTGTCCCAGATTATCTCTGGTTCAGCCTTCTATTACCCTTTCCCTGTCGGGATTTTTAACCGCTTCTACCGGAGTGGACGCTTTAAGCCACGCGGTGGAAGGCGCTCTGGGAAAGAGAATAACGCCGTTGAGTCTGGCGATTGCCAGGGATACAATCAAGATTATCAAAGAGGCGCTCCCTCAGGTTATCGGTAATTTAAGCGGTTTAGAAGGCCGGGAAAAGATGAGTCTGGCAGCTTTAATGGCGGGATTCGTCATTAACCAGACCGGCACCGTCATCGGACACGGAATGGGTTATCCGCTTACCATCAATTACCGGGTTCAACACGGCGCCGCCAGTAGTTTGGTCCTACCGGCAATTTTTGAATTTCTGGCCGGGAAAGGCTACCGGGAGAAAATCATCGAAGTGACCGGCTGGGAAGATCCGGTTACCGGTTGGAGGGATTTTTGTCGGCAGATTGATTTGCCGGTTTCGCTCCAGGAGGTGGGTGTCAAGAAGGGAGATTTGAAGAAGATAGCAAAAGGGGCGGTGGCAAATTGTCAGCGCTCTATGGACAACCTCGGACTTTTGCTTACGGAAAAAGATTTTTATGAAATATATAAACAATCATTCTAAATTTATCGCACAGGAATTTCTTGTAGCGGCAAAGCGAAGCTTTGCCTAATTAGCAGAGCTAACGCTCTGCGGCTACAATATCAATAATTGGTTTGTAGCTGCAAAGCAAAGCTTTGCCTAACTTGTGTTATTATGGAAACGATTTTTCTGAAGAAGCTGATTGGTTTGCAGAATACCGTGGTTACCATCGGCGCTTACGACGGCCTGCATCTGGGCCATCTGGCGCTCCTGAAGACAGTAATTACCGATGCCCGCAGTACTCAGGGGAAGAGCGTTTTGCTTACCTTCGGAGACCATCCGCGCCAGGTTATCCAGGGTGGGGAAATTGGTTTAATCAATACCCCGGAGCAGCGCGCCGAAATTCTCTCTCAATTGAAGTTGGATTACCTCGCCGTCATTGACGACGAAGATATATTTAAGTATTCAGCGGAGAAGTTCATAGACCTTATTCTGAGCCGAAAGCTTAAGGCTCGGGAAGTTGTAGTCGGGTTCAATTTTCGGTTTGGAAGGAATCGTACCGGTAATGCGGAACTGCTGCGGCGCCGGGGAGTCCTGCTTGGGTTTAAGATTAAGGTGATGGAGCCGGTCCGGGTCGCCGGCGAAATTGTAAGCAGCAGCCGAATCCGGGAACTGCTTGCCGAAGGCAAAGTGGAACAGGCGGCCGCACGCCTGGGAAGGCCTTATGAGGTACGCGGAACAGTGGTAGCAGGGCAGGGGAGGGGTACCGGAATTGGTTTTCCGACCGCTAACCTGAAACCAGATATTCCTCTTTTGATTGACCAGGGGATATATACGGCGACGGTGAGCGCACCGGAGAGCCCGGATACTATCAAAGGATTCCGGAAAGCGCTGGTCAGTTACGGAATCAATCCGACGTTTAAGAAACTAACCGAGCCGGTCCTGGAAATCCTGATACAGGGTTTTGAGGGAGACCTTTACGGAGCGAGACTTCATCTGCAACTGCTCCGTAAAAGCAGGTCGCAGAAGAAGTTTAAAGGCCGGTCCGAACTGGTAAAAGCAATCGAAAAAGATTTAACGCAACTGTAGTCGCCCGCCTTCGGCGGACTCTTTTAACAAAAACGTAGGGGTCGGATTCATCCGACCCGCGGGCTCGATGAATCGAGGGGAGGGGTTCCACCCCTCCCGCGGGCTTGATGAATCAAGCCCCTACCTAAAAATTACTTTGGAGGAGAGAGCAAATGGCAAAACAAGTCTATTTTTTTGGAGAAGGGAAAGCGGACGGTAACGGCAAAATGAAAGAATTGCTCGGCGGAAAGGGAGCCGGGCTGGCAGAGATGGTAAGTATCGGAATTCCGGTTCCGGCCGGTTTCACCATTACCACTGAGGTTTGTATCCATTTTTACCAGAACCAGGAAAATTTTCCGCCGGGATTGGAAGAGGAGATTAAAGCGAATCTGGCGCTGGTGGAAAAGTCAATGGGCAGCCAACGGTTCGGAAATTCCGAAAACCCGCTGCTCGTTTCGGTGCGTTCCGGCGCCCGGAAATCGATGCCCGGAATGATGGAGACGGTTCTGAACGTAGGTCTGTGTCCCGCGACCATTTCCGGTTTAATCAAGAAGACCAATAATCCCCGCTTCGTTTATGATGCCTACCGCCGCCTGATCATGATGTATTCCGACGTTGTAATGGAGAAGGCCGCCGGCCTCGAACCCAAAGAAGGCAAAGGGATTCGGGTGCAGTTGCAGGGAATGTACGATAAGGTAAAAAAACAAAATGGTTATAAATTAGACACCGACCTGACCGAGGATGACTTGAAGAAACTGTGCCAGAGTTTCAAAAAGAAGGTAAAGGACGTGCTGGGCAAAGAATTCCCGGATGACCCCTGGGAACAGTTGCTGGGCGGAATCAAGGCGGTCTTTTCTTCCTGGAACGGCAAGCGGGCGGTTTCCTACCGGAGGATTGAAAGCATTCCGGATGACTGGGGAACGGCCGTCAACGTCCAGGCCATGGTCTTTGGCAATATGGGTGAAACCTCTGCGACCGGCGTGGCGTTTTCCCGCAACCCGGCGACCGGCGAGAACAAGTTTTATGGCGAGTGGCTGACCAACGCCCAGGGAGAAGACGTGGTCGCCGGTACCCGGACGCCCAATCCCTTGAACGAAGCCACCCATAACGAGCAGAACAAACACCTGCTGTCCCTGGAAAAGGCGACGCCTCAGATTTATCGGGAACTGGATGCGATTCGCTTAAAACTGGAGAAACATTTCCAGGATATGCAGGATATTGAATTTACCATTCAGGAAGGAAAACTATGGATGCTGCAGTGCCGCATCGGCAAACGCACCGGAACCGCGGCCCTGAATATAGCAATGGATATGATTGACGAGGGTCTCATCAATAAAGAGGAAGCGGTGATGCGGCTGGCCCCGGAACAGATTGACGAACTCCTGCACCCGATTGTTGACCCGTCGGCGGAGAAGAAGGTTGAAGTTCTGGCAAAAGGACTTCCGGCCGGTCCAGGCGGCGCCGTTGGACAGATTGTCTTTACGGCAAACGACGCGGTTGCGTGGGCCAAAGAAGGCAAGAACGTACTTTTGATAAGGGAAGAGACCAATCCGGAGGATGTGGAGGGAATGCGGGCCGCCCAGGGAATTCTGACCGGGAGAGGCGGTATGACCAGCCATGCGGCTCTGGTTGCGCGCGGCTGGGGCAAATGCTGCATTGTCGGCTGTGCCGCTATTCATATTGACCTGGCGTCAAAGACAATGACGGTTGAAGGCAAGAAGTTCAAGGAAGGCGACTACCTGACTCTTAATGGCACCAGGGGTTACGTTTACACCGGCCAATTACCGATGGTAGACGCCACAGAAAATCCAAGGTTCGTAAAGTTTATGCAACTGGCAAATGGATTCCGCAATCTGGGCGTGCGCGCCAATGCGGACACGCCGGAGGATGCCAGAAAGGCGCTGGAATTTGGCGCGGAAGGCATCGGCCTCTTTCGGACCGAGCATATGTTCTACGGTCAGAATTCCGAAGAACCTCTTTTCCGGCTGCGCAAGATGATAATCTCCAAGACCGAGGTGGAGCGGAGGGCGGCGCTGGAGGAGTTGTACCCGTATGTCAAAAAAGACATCAAGGCGACGCTTGAGGTGATGAACGGCTTGCCGGTCACCATCCGTTTGCTGG
>JAHJUB010000243.1 GCA_018829455.1 Candidatus Omnitrophota bacterium | reverse complement strand
TAACCTTAAAGGATAGAGCCGATCCTGATAAGGTCGGACTCTATCAGTTGTTCAAGAAGCCCGGTTTTCGAGATACTCGGTATAGGGTAATGATTCGATATTTGATAAGGGAATAGTTTCTGGAATCTGTAAAAATAGGAGTTCCAAAGGATAGTAAGCGGAGAAAATGGTTAAAGTCTGCTTTGATTTTATTTAAAAATCTGTTTTGTATAGCACTCGAAGGCTGATTCACCTTTATTAGGGCATAGCAATGCTATGGCGTTCCGGCAGATAGATACGGCCTGTTTAGGTTATCAGCTATTTTCGCGTTCGAATCCGGTTTTAACCTGATCCGGATTGAGTCAGTTTAAAAGGTAGAATCGAGGCGATATATTTAAGTCTTCCGCCGCAATGGTTGCATTTTGG
This sequence comes from Candidatus Omnitrophota bacterium, assembly GCA_018829455.1. GTDB lineage: Bacteria > Ratteibacteria > UBA8468 > MWAK01 > MWAK01 > JAHJUB01. The sequence goes on along the minus strand of JAHJUB010000243.1, from coordinate 2,027 downwards.
CGGGGCAAATGGTTCGATTTTAGCTTCGGGTTTGGTGATTACAAAACCAAAAGACAGCTCAATAAGGGCTTCGATCTTTTCCAGCGGAACTGAAGTTCCCGGACTCAAAAAGCCGTAATAGCGGACTTTCATGAATCCGGTGGGCAAGACATGTTGTAGAAAGCGCCGCATAAATTCCATGACATCCAATACCATGGTACGCCAACGGTTGCTTCTTGGCTTTTTATATATAAAAAAGACCTTGTGATCTTCGATTTTAATGATGCGGCTGTTTGAAATGGCCACTTTGAAGACATAAGGGGCGAGATATTTTATGCTGTTAGCGCCGGCACCGACGGCCTGAGAATTGACCACCCACTCTTGATTCCAGACCTCTTCAGGGATATTGGAATCGAGATTGTTCTTTCTCATTTCATCTCGGAACTTGGCCTTGAAGATCTTGGACATGGCCTTTACGGGTAGGTAAAAATCGATCCGTGAAGGATGCCAACGGTCATCTTTTTTGGACAGGGCGCCTCCAGGGACGACATAATGGATATGGGGATGGTAGGCCAATTGCCGCCCCCAGGTATGCAGCACGCCTAAGAAACCGGGCAGATCTCCACCGATGTATTTTTCATCGAGTACCAGTTTTTTGATGGTCTCCGAGGAGGCCTTGAACATGGCCGCATAGCATGCGCGTTGATGGCTTCGGATAAACCGCCGGATCTGTTGGGGCACGGTGAAGGTAATCATGAAGTGATGACCCGGAAGTTGTCGATCCACTTGTTTTGTCAACCACTGATAGGTTTTATGGTGTTGGCAATTAGGACAATGCCTATTCCCGCATGATCGATAAATTATGTGTGTTTTGCCGCATTTTTCACATTGATAGATCATGGTACCGCAATATTCTGTGCGGCAATTGATGATGGAGTTGATGACTTTTCGGTGATCAGAAGGCATGGTCTCACCGAAGCGCTCGATATACTCAGGGGCATATGCTTGGAAAATCTCATTCATTTTCATGGTCATCTCCTTTCATCAGTGAATTGATGATGTCGTAAGCGTTCTCATGACCCTGGGTTGTGAGATGGAGATAGATCATGGTGGAGTTCAAACTGCTATGGCCCAGATATTGTTGGATACGACGGATGTTGACGCCGGCCTCCAGGAGATGAGTCGCATAGCTGTGCCTGAGAGTATGAATGGAGATGCGCTTTTTAATATTAAGCTGTTTTAATACCCGGCGTAAGGCCCCTTGCACAGAGGCTTTAGCCATGGGTCTTGTTGCCTTTGGTCCTTCCAGGCTGCTACGTCCAAGTCGAGGGAATATCCAGAGGGGATTTCGATGCCGTTTCCAGTAAATGCGTAATATATGCAGGGTTGATTTGGGTAGCGGTACATATCGGTCTTTAGCGCCTTTTCCCCGATGGACATGAATACGCATCCTCTGTGCGTCGATATCGGTTACCTGAAGGAACAAGGCTTCATGCAACCTCAGACCGCAGGTGTAAACCGCGGTCAGATAGGTTTTATTTTGAATGGTATTAACCGCATTGATAATGTTCCAGACTTCTTTGACGCTCAATACGGTGGGTAGTGTTTGTTCCCGTTTGGCATAGATAAGCTTCAGAGTGTGCCAATCACGCTTTAGCACGTTGATGAAAAAGAACTTAATGCCGCTGTAGCAGATTCGCATAGTCGCGGCTGCCCATTTATCAACATTTTTTCGGTGCAGGAAATAGTCCTGTAGTTCTTGTTCGCTGATCAAATCCGGCGTTTTGCCGCAAAAATCGACCAGCATCCGGACTGAGCGTGTATATCCTTTTTGTGTGGGTTCGCTCATACCGGCCAGTTGCAGGGCTCTCATAGATTTTTGGTAATAATCTTTCATCATAAATCTCCTTTCTTTGGTTAAAGGTTAATAAAATTGTCTATAGAGATTTATGATTGAAAATTACGAGTTCTGCAACTCAACCGGTGTGACAAGGATTATAGGATTTAAGGCGGGATTAGTTAACTGCCGCGTAGCGGCTTACTTGAAC
>JAHJUB010000218.1 GCA_018829455.1 Candidatus Omnitrophota bacterium | reverse complement strand
TCGGCCTTTGTCTTCAGGTCCCGCTCGGAGTGGTTTCTTTTGATATTGTACCTTGTATTTTCAGGGGTAATAATCTCGGGTTTTTTCATCGCAGACACGACCGGATGGAAACTCAAACGCCTCCATTTTTTGGATAAGGTTTTAAAAGGAAAGCTGCGTGTACTAAAGGAAAAAAATATACTTATCAAGGTCTCTTTCAGGATTATCGAGGTTGGGGTCCCGTCTTTACTGCTTATCACCTGTTTTCTTCCCGCAAGTGTGCCTAAGTATTTTGCATTTTTCTCAATAGGTTTCCTGGGGCTAATATGTATTGTTTGGCTTTTTCACAAGCAATGGCTGGACATGGCCCTGCGGTTTACCCTATATCTAACGATTCCCTTTGTGATCTACCTGAGCGAAACGGATTTAGCCGCCTGGGTGAGTTACAAACTTGTAGAGCCTTACAACCTTTCTTTTGTGTTCCTGATTGTTTTTGTCATTTTGACGCTCAAGTTCACAAGACGAACAAAGGGATTCAAAACCAGCCCCATGGATTTTTTAATCCTCTTTATTGCCCTGGTGGTCCCGAACCTGCCGGATGAACAGATTCAGAGTTACCATATGGGCCTGGTGGCTGCTAAGATCATTGTGCTCTTCTTCAGTTATGAGGTGCTCATAGGGGAGCTTCGGGAGGACCTGAAACGCCTTGTGCTGGCTACCATACCGGTCATGGTGGTCATGGCTGTGAGGGGGTTGATGGGGTGAGAAGAGCAGAGGGCAGGGAGCGATTGACGATTTTCGATTGACTATTGACTATTGTATATCACCGCAGAGAACGATTAACGATTGACTATTGACTAATGACTATTGTAATTCACCGCAGAGGGGAGAGATCAGAAGTTTCCGGGAATACCGGAATAAACTGCGGTCAGAGGGCGAAGGGCATAGAGCATAGAGCAGAGAGCTGAGGGGAAAGGGCGAAGGGCAGAGCGAAAAAACTTCATGCGTTTCGACACTTGGTGTATTTTCATTCCATTCTGTATATTTTTATATTTCAGCTAACTAACTGAAATAAAAGTACAACTGTTCTTAGAGGAAAGCCGTCCAGGGAATCATCCCTGAGCGGCTTTTTGCATTAAAGGGGTGAAGCTTATTTGGGTTGAAGCTGAAAACTCTTCATTGCGTGTGCAAGAATGGTGCTCTGACTGTGCAAAATTTGTAACCGGGAGGCCTATGCGTAGGCCTTTAAACTCTTAAATATTTAATATTTAAAGCATTTATATTTTTGGTCTTTATTTTGCTATATATAATAATTTCATAAAAAGTAGGCATTTAAACCATTGTTCAATTTGCTGCAGTAACCTGATTGAATAATTTCAGACCTTTGCAAGACTCCCTCTTTTGCCCAATCTTTGCGCCTGCCCGATGGAATGCGAGGCTTATTCCTCCGGGGGCAAGCTCAAGTTTAGTTCGCTTCGTTTATCCCCGCTGAAACAGCGGGAAGAATGATGGAACAATGGAATAATGGCCCGCCCTCCCCGTCCCGAGACCGGGACGGGATCGGGAGGTGCGACTTAATTGGTGTAGAATATTGTTGGCCGCATTTTCAAATTAAGCCATTGTAAAACGAAAACGATGAGTAAAAGGTCTGGGCCAGGGGCTTTGGGCCTCCGGCTCGGATAGCCTACGCCTCGGAGAGGAGTTGACGGGATGGATTATTGGGAAAATCAAGTTGACAAACCATAAGAGAAATGAGAAATTCGGATCTAATCCATTCGGTAGAAGACGAATTTACATCGTTCCGTTATTCCACCATTCCATTATTCTTCCCGCTGTTTCAGCGGGGATAAGGCAAGGTTACCAAGCCTCAGTAAATATCTATAATTTTCCCGCCATGGCGGGATCTTCGATTTGATCTTGAACAAAGTTGGGCGTTTTTCAAAGGTCTCAATTTGCAATTCCTATGTCCCTGAATTCCTAACTCCGCATAAAAGGGACTATTCTCAATAAGAAGGCGTTAAGGTGGTTATGCATATGTTAAGAAATAGAAGTAATCCTAAATTCTTTTTTTCTGTCTCTACTATTTTCGCACTTTTAGCTTTTACCTTTATCCATATTTCCGCTAATACCGCCTCAGCAGTCCAGGTGACATTGGCGTGGGATGCCAACAGTGAAACTGACCTTGCTGGTTACAGGGCTTTTTTGCGTCAGGAAGACCAAAATTACAATTTTTATAATCCGGCCTGGGAAGGCATTGCAACTACATGTACGATTTTTGACCTGGATGAAGGCACCCCTTATTATTTCGTGGTGCGAGCCTATAATACCTCCGGTATAGAGAGTGGCAATTCCAATGAGGTGTTGTATGACCTCGATCTGGGCACGCGAGTTACTGCCAACCAGTTGGTTCTTTATGCATTTGAGGAAGGATCTGGCAAGAGGGTTTATGATGTTTCGGGTTTTGGCACCCCGCTGGATCTTATTGTGGAAGACGAGGCGGCCATAAGTTGGATTGCCGGTGGTGGCCTGGAGATCAACTCATCTACGGTGATAAAATCGGCTGGTGCAGCCAGAAAGGTGATAGACGCAGTTAAAGCCAGCGATGAGCTGACCATTGAAGCGTGGATCACGCCGGCCAATACGACTCAAAGTGGCCCTGTACGTATTGTGACGCTTTCGAAGGATACGGGTTATCGGAACTTCACACTCGGACAGCAGTCAGATGCCTATGATGTGCGCTTGCGAACGACTTATACTTCCGATAATGGTACCCCATCGTTGTGGACATCCAATGTGGTTTTAACCAATCAGTTGACGCACGTGGTCTACACGCGGGATGTGTTTGGGGCTATCAAGCTGTATATGGATGGTGCCCTGGTGGCGAGCGGGACTGAGGGTGGAGATTGCTCTGTCTGGGACAATTATTATGCCCTGGCACTGGCAAACGAACTGACTGGCGATCGTCCATGGCTGGGAACTTACTATATGGTGGCCATCTTTGATCGGGCGATAAACCAGGCGGAAGTCAACCAGAACTTTGCGGCAGGGCCAGGCCTGAATTAAAATTGGCAATGATCTGGCCTGATGACTTGAGCCTGAAGAAGATTATTAGGGCAGAGGGGAGAGAGCAGAAATCAGAAGTCAGAAGTTTCCGGGAATACCGGAATAAACTGCGGTCAGAGATCAGAGGGCAGGGAGCGATTGACGATTGACTAATGCCCATTGGCCTTAAAAATTCCTCAATAAGGATCTCCCCAGGATGAATGGGAGGAAGTTTTTCATTTTTCATGGTGGCCTCCTAATGATAATCTGCAATCTCAACATCATACGCATCTCCGGATTTCCATTTAAAACATATTCGCCATTGGTCATTAATACGAATGCTGTGCTGGCCTTTTCGGTTACCTTTTAAAGTTTCCAATCTGATTATAACGAATAGCGTTAGACAGGATCTACGGGATTTACAAGATCATTTGGCCCGACCGGAAGCCGGGCCAAATACTGCGTCCGGATTGGGGAGGGGAATACGGCGGTCGTCGCGGCCAAAATGCGATGGCTCCAGGAATTTCCCCTTTCCCATGGAATATGTGGTGGTGATTTCATAGGTGTCAAAGCGAAGTGGAATATTCAGTAAACAGTCAACTATGCCAAAGTGACAAGTGGTGCGCCATTTTGGCGTTCAGCGATTAACGTTCTGAAATACTTCATAAATGGTGACAAATGGCCATATAATGATATGTCATAATGACGCAGCATGAAGAGAAACATGCAATCCTGCTTCGGGATAAAGCTTAACCAGAGGCTTGTAAGCTCAAGCTGGCGCTTTGAATTCGAGACAGTATTTTTGGTCTGAGATTTTTGATCTTAATATAAGCAACTTTTTGTCCGGCCGATTCAAGTTTTTTGCCCAATTCTAGATTAAAATTCTTTAACTCCAGACCTCGTTAAGTGGTTAAGAAGTTCAGTGGTTAAGTAGTTGTTCTCGTTTGTTTTTGTACAGTTTGCATGAAAATTGGACACTCGTAGAATTCAGGAATTCAGGAATTCAGGAATTTAGTACCTTATAAATAAATTTGTGTTAAAACCCGCAGAAAAATTATTGCGATCTTCGGAAAGCCGTTTCCAAAAAGGGTTTGCGGGGTA
>JAHJUB010000164.1 GCA_018829455.1 Candidatus Omnitrophota bacterium | reverse complement strand
GGATGATGGTGGCGATGATGGCCGAAAGAACGTGCCAGTGGCCGGTCAGTTCGATGCGTTCTTCGCGAGCCGGCCAGACGCGGAAGATCTCGTCGAGGCGGATGGCCATGAAGATGCCGATGCCGCTGGTGGTGAAGTTCATGAAGAGCATTTGCCAGGTCGGACCGAACTTGAGCGGGTCGCGCAGCAGCGCGCTGATCTTTTGACCGAAGGCGGGCTTCTGGATGCCGGCTGTGCCTTCGCGGCTCAGTTTTCCCCAACTCCAGATGAGCAGCAGGAGCGCCGCGAACATGGAGGGCGTCGCCCCGACGTAGATGATCATGTGGGCAATTGGCTGGAGCGGCGTGACCACGCCCCAGACGCCCAGATTCAGCACGATGGTGCCGAGGATCATCAGCGGCATGGCGATCTTGTGCAGGATGCCCTTGAAGTTCAACCAGCGGCCAATGATGAGCGTGATCATGATGGCGATCAGGGCGAGCATGATGTGCAGGTGGCCGATGACCGAGTATTCCATGACGGTCTTTTCAGGATAGCGGATGATGTTCTCGGCTAAAAATACTTCGAACCCGTTGCCGAAGTACGAGCCGGGGATAGCGCCGAACAGCGCAGAAATGACCGTGGTCAGCGCGGCGGCGAAGAAGGCGGCGCGTTCCATGTCCACGCCTTTTTTGGTGCGGGAGTAGGCTTTATCCGGCTGGTAGGTTTCCTTGTTCCACGGCCAAAGCGCAATCGTAAGCAGCACGCCGGCGAAGAAGATGAGCGACAGGCCGAAGATGTACAGTCCGTGAAAAGCCCAGTTGTGGCCCCAGTAGGCGAAGCCCATGCCGAAGATCATGGCAAAAAGATAACCGACGGTGATGAGCGCGCGCACGGCCATCTTGTAGAACTCTTTCATCTTCAGCAAGCCGGTGATCATGTAGGTCTCGATGGCGACCACGGCCATGGCGATGGAGTGGTAGAGGATGATGATGCGCCCCTCGCGCTCGGCCTGGACGAGGTCCATCTTGAAGATGCGCACCACCACGTCGCGCACGCCGAACTCGGCCATCGGCCCAGAGAGCATCCCGAAGAGGGCCGTCTCCAGTCCGATCATGGCGATGGCGACGAGGATGAGTCCTTTGGTGGATTTGAAGAGGTAATTGAAGCGGTTTTTGATGAATTGCATGGAGGAACTCCTTGCTTTTCCTGTTTTTTAACGCGAATGGCGCGAATATACGAATAGCGCGAATAGAAAATTATAAGCGTTTTATTCGCGAAATTTGCCTATTCGCGTAATTCGCGTTTAATTCTGTGGATGGGCACGACGGACTTTTCTGCCGCAAGGCTTTGGCTTGCTCCGCCGTGCCCTTGCACAATTAGCCCTTGATATCCTTGACAAATCCCCAGGTGAACGCCAGGGTCATGAGCAGCAGGAGCGGGGTCAGGATGAGCATGACGAAGGTCGGGCTGAAGAACAGCAGTTGCGCGCCCATTGAAATGAAGGCCAGCGCAATGCCGCCCAGCCCGATCAGCACTCCGCCGATCCCGACCCAGAAGAAGCCTTTCGGGGCGTCTTTGGTCAGGATGGGCAGCAGGAAGATGACCAGCCCGGCCACACCGTGAAAGAGCGGCACGGCTATTTTCTTCAAGTCGGGCGCGGCGAAACTGGTCACGGCGATTGCCAGGAAGCCGATGAGCGCGAACCAGGCGTACAACTTCTTGTATTTCGGGCAGTACTGGTTCATCAGGCCCATCGAGATGCCGAGCGGGATGAGCGAGGCCACCGTCAGCACGTAGGGTGATTTGAGTATTCCCAGCCCGAGGAAGATGAGCAGCAGGCCGGAGACGAGCAGGACGGCGAAGCCCATCATATAGTAGATGTCGTGCAGCTTCTTCGTCTTGCTGTAGCGGGTGTAGAACCGCCAAAGCAGATAGATGGCCGTCAGGCCGGTGAGCAGAAGGAACAGATTGTTGAGGGTAAACATTTGCATTCTCCTTTTCTTTGGTTGTGTAGAATCCAACACTTTCAGCCAACAAGAGCCTCGACAATCATTATGACACACGGCGGAAAACCAGTCTGTAACAAATATCACATAACGCGGCCTTCCGGACCTTT
>JAHJUB010000159.1 GCA_018829455.1 Candidatus Omnitrophota bacterium | reverse complement strand
GGGCCAGCATCATTTCCGTCCCGCCGCCTTCGTCAATCTGCTTGGAAAAATTTAACAAAACCGTGTCTTCCTCCATAAAAACGCTCAGAAGCTGCGCTTCCTGGGGCAAGGCGGAATCGTAACCGGCTGCTTTTTCCGCTTCATCCGGACCCTGTAGGAGAAGGGTCATTACGTTCTTAACTTTTTCGTCAACAGACCGAAGCCGGGGCGCCTTACGCACCACCGGAACAATCATTTCACCCTGGGTAAAATAGAGGTTGATTTCCCCGGCACGGCCAACCCGCAACATCCGGTAAAAAATTTCAAAATTGGCCGAAGGCACAAATACCTTATACGTGAAAAAACCGGCCACCACCAGGAGCAAAAAAAGAACTACGTAACCGATTGTCTTCTTCATAAAAATCAGTGAATAGGCATAATGACTGTCAACTTAGATAATATATTGTACTATAACGGCCGGAATTCGGCAAGCAAAAGGGCGGGAATGGGAAAATAGCGATTTTGTAGGGGAGGGGCTGTAACCCCCCCTCGCCCCCCCTTGTCAGGGGGGTAAGTCCCCTCCCGGCGACCCGGAAAGGGTCGCACTACGTTACTACGAGATTCTTCGCTATCGCTCAGAATGACACCGGCGTTACTTTCGGTTCAGGATGAAATCAAGGGCATGGGAGGTCTGGTAAATAAGCGCCTGGTCATTTTCCTTGTAAAGCGGCATCATCTCTGCGGTAAGGTATCCGTCGTAACCGACTTCCTTAAGCGCCGCGATGACCTCTTTCCAATTGACGTCGCCTTCCAGGAGGTCCACGAAACCATTGGCATTTCCGACGGAACTGCGAAAATCCTTAAGGTGAACCTTTTTGATTCTCTGGCCCAGAATCCGAATCCATTGTTCCGGGTATCCGGTGAGAATTACGTTTCCCACGTCAAAATAGGCGCCCACAAAAGGGCTGTCAATTCTGTCTATAAAATCCCGCATCTCCAACGGAGAAAGCAGAAATTTATTCCAGACATTCTCCACCCCGATATTCACCCGGTATTGCTCGGCTACCGGCGCCAATTCCTTCAAAGCCGAGAGCGCCCGTTCGTAAGCTGTATCATAGGAAACAACTTCGCCGCCGGGTTTGAAAAAAACATCCACCGCGCCCGGTACGACCAGAATAGTATCCACGCCGAGATAGGAAGCAAATTCCAGCATCTTCCTGACAATCTGCTTTGCCTTCTCCCTGGTCTCCGAACTGTTTGAAGTCAGAGAATAATCCCAGAAGAGTCCGGACGCCAGACTGCTCAATTCCAGTTCGGCTTCATTCGCCTTCTTCTTAACCTGAATCAAATCTTCTTTGCCGGAATCAAGGGTGATTTCCTTTCCGGACGGCAGGGCAACTTCAATCGCTTCAAAACCGGCCTTTTTGGCCAAAACAAAACATTCTTTCAGACTTAAGTTCGACGGAAACGACCAGTAACTGATGCTCTTTTTCATAAGGAAACCTCCAATGTTGGCGACCCTGAAACTTGTCCCCACGTGTAGTAGGTGGGGAGGGTCGCACTACGAAATGGAGCGAGGCTGAAGCCTCGCACCACATTCGGGAGGGGACGTAGCCTCTCCCCTACCTTATAAGGTTATTTCTTTGCCGGATTCGGCGGACTGGTACTCTTTTAAAACAAGCGCCAGGGAATCCCGCGCTGCTTCCGGTGTCACGATAGTCGGCCTCTTGCCTTTTTCCACGCATTCCACAAAATACTTTGTTTCGTTATAGTAGCCGCCCAGCGCGGAAACGTTGCCGCCGCCTTCTGCCTGGAGATTCTCCTGGGCCAATATTGGAAACTCTGATTTTCCTTTGGTGTAGACACCAAAAGGGTTGGCGGTAAAGCTGTTGTATTCAACCGTTCCCTTTTCAAAATTGGCCGTGAAAGCCATCCGAAAAGGAAAGGTATCTACAAAATCCCAGCCGCCTTCTGCGGTTACGATAAAATCCGGATACTTGAAGGAAGTCAGGATATGGCAGTAACCTCCTTCCATTTTGCGGCCGCAGGAGTAAAGACTCGTCGGTTTTCCGCAAAGATAAAGCAGGTAGTCCGTGTCGTGGACGTGCAGGTCCACCAACGCGCTCCCGCTCTTCCGAGCATCGCCCAGCCAGTTCTCCCAACCCCAGGTCGGCGTAGGCGAAAGCCGGGTTAAGTGAAGTGAAATCAGACCGCCTAATTCCTTCCGGTCATAGATTTCTTTTAACCGAATGTATTCCGGCCAGAAACGGATTACCTGCGCCACCATAAAAATGACTTTGTGCTTATCCGCGGCTGCAACCATCCGGTCCGCGTCCTCAACCTTCAAAGCAATCGGTTTTTCGCAAATGACGCTCTTCCCGGCCGCGGCGGCCTTAATCACCCACTCCGGATGAAGATAGGTCGGCAGGCAAATATCAACCGCGTCTACTTCCGGGTTCTTCAACAGGTCTTCGGCATTATCGTATGACATCGCGTTAAACTTCTCCGCCAGTTCCGCCACTTTATCCTTCCTGATATCAGCTATTCCGACTAATTTTGCGCCGGGCATCAAACTGTAGCACTGACTATGCATTGCGCCCATAAAACCGGCTCCGATTATACCCACTTTAACCATAGAACCTCCAGCGTTTTTAGTTACACTACGTTATTGTTTCCTTATATTTTAAGCAAGCGGAGATAAACGCGGCCAGGAGCGGATGAGGCGATGACAAACGGGATTGAAACTCCGGGTGAAACTGGGTGGCGACAAAAAACGGGTGGTCTTTCAACTCCACTATTTCCACCAGCCGGCGGTCCGGCGAAAGTCCGGCAGTCAGCAGCCCCTTTTTCCTGATTTCCGGTAAGAATTCCGGGTTAACTTCAAACCGGTGCCGGTGTCTTTCATTAATACGGTTCTTGCCGTAGGCACGCCGACTGATACTTTTAGCGGTTAGAACACAGGGATAGCCGCCCAGCCGCATCGTCCCGCCCAGATTTTTTACGTCTTTCTGAGAAGGCAGAATAGCGATAACCGGGTGCGCGGTCTGCGGATTAAATTCCGTGCTGTGAGCGTCTTTCCAACCACAAACGTTCCGGGCAAATTCCACAACCGCAATCTGAAGCCCCAAACAGATTCCAAAACAGGGAATCCGGTTTTCCCGGGCATACCGGATGGCGGAAATCATTCCCTCTACCCCGCGCACGCCAAAACCGCCGGGCACCAGAATGCCGGCAACCCCATTCAGGTGTTTTGCCAGGTCCTCTTCCTTCTCCAACGCCTCCGAATCCACCTTCCGGATTTTGACGCAAACCCGGCTGGGGATGCCGGCGTGATACAGGGCCTCATCCAAAGATTTGTAGGAATCCTGGAGCCGCACGTACTTTCCCACCATCGCAATTTCTACCTCGGCCTTCGGTTGCTGCATAATGTTAACTAACTTCTCCCACTTTGCCAGCCGGGAGGGCCTGGGCCTCATACGGAGCCGCTTTAAGATGACCGTGTCCAACCGTTCCTGGTGAAAAACAAGCGGGATACTGTAAATACAACTGGTATCCAGCGCTTCCACCACCGCTTCCGGTGAAACGTTACAATACAGACTGATCTTTTCGCGGGCTTCCGCGGAAATCGGCCTTTCCGTCCGGCAGATGATTATGTCCGGCTGGATGCCAATTTCGCGCAGGCGCTCCACCGAGTGTTGGGTGGGCTTGGTCTTCAGTTCTGCGGCCGCGCGAATATAAGGCACGTAGGTAAGATGGATACAGCAGGTGTCCTCCGGATTAACGTCCCGGCGAAACTGACGAATCGCTTCCAGAAAAGGCAAACTCTCAATATCCCCGACGGTGCCGCCGATTTCCGTTATCACAATTTCAACCTTCCCCTGACGCGCCCTTTTTATCCGACGCTTAATTTCATCGGTGATGTGCGGCACGACCTGAATGGTCCGTCCCAGAAAATCGCCCCGGCGCTCTTTTTCAATAATATCGTGGTAAACCTGGCCCGCGGTCGTATTGTTAATCTTACCCAGAGTCAGGGTGGTAAAACGTTCGTAGTGCCCCAAATCAAGGTCTGTCTCCGCGCCGTCCTTGGTAACAAACACCTCTCCGTGCTGGTAAGGGGTAAGCGTACCCGGGTCAACATTAAGGTAGGGGTCGAATTTCTGCAGCGTAATCCGGTAGCCGCGCGCCTCAAGCAACGTGCCGATGGAAGCGGAAGCCACGCCCTTACCTAAAGAAGAAAGCACTCCGCCGGTTACAAAAATATATTTGACCATTTTTTCCGGATAAATGTTCAAAAAGATTCGTAAATCATTTTACACCCAATCAGGAGCAAAAGTCCAAACGCATCCAGTGAAAGCCCGATTGCAATCAAAAAGATTGTTAGTAAATCCATTCAAGAAGAATCAGGACGCAGATTATCACAGATTACCGCAGATACTTAGAGTAAAAGATTACTTTAGAGTAGTTGCCGAGATTGCTCGGCGTTTTAAAAGAGCCAACCAAGGTTGGCGACTACAAAAGAATTATCGTTTAGCGTTATCCTGCTGTTTCTGCGTACATCTGCGTCCTAAAGATTTGCGTTCAGCCGCTCTAAATCCTCCGGTGTATCCACGCATTGACTATCAAAAGGGGTGATGACCACCCGGATTTTTACTCCGTTTTCCTGGGCGCGCAGCTGCTCCAGTTGCTCAATCTCTTCCAGGACGCCGGTTGGCCAGGAAGCAAATTTCAACAGAAAATCCCGCCGGAATCCGTAAATGCCCAGGTGCTTGTAGGCGGCGGTCTTCGGTAGTTTTCCCTGATTGTCGCGTTCGTAGGGAATTGAGGCCCGGGTGAAGTAAAGCGCATCGCCGAACCGGTCTACCACCACCTTGACCGCATTGGCATCAACCCACTCCGTTTCGCTTAACACCGGCGTTGCCGCAGTCGTCATCAGAACACCAGGCGTTTGGAAGGGCTCTGTTACGCCGATGATGACTTCCGGCGCGATAAACGGCTCGTCCGCCTGGATATTTATGAATATATCGGCTTCAATTTCTCGGGCAAGATAAGCCACCCGGTCGGAACCGGAACGGAAATCTCCGATAAACTTTCGAACCACCCCGCCAAAATCCTGCACCGCTTTCACCACCCGCTCGTCATCGGTCGCCACGATAACTTCGTCCAGGACTTTCGCCTTTTGCGCCTGGCAATAAACATGCTCAATAAGCGGCTTGCCCTTCAAAACCGCCAACACTTTCCCAGGAAAACGACTGGACTGGTATCGCGCCGGTATAACTCCGATTATTTTCATAGTTTTAATTTTTCAATTATCTCCTGCGCTACAGCCCGCGGAGTTTTACCGTCCGTATCCACGCAGATGTCCGCCTTCCGGTAAAGAGGCAGGCGCTGCGACAGAAGATTTTTAATTATTTTTTTTGTAGGGGTCGGATTCATCCGACCCGCGGGCGCGATTAATCGCGCCCCTACGTTATTAGGGACATTTAGCAGCGGACGGCTACCATCCCCGGCAACCCGTTTTCTGACCCAATCCGGGGAAACCATCAAAAAAATGACGATGCCGTTCTTTTTAAGGTTCCTCCGGTTTTCCGGGTCAAGAATTGCTCCGCCGCCAACCGCAATTACCACGCCGTCTTTCCGGGCAATCTCTGCAACCACCTTCTTTTCCAGGGAACGAAAAAACGGTTCGCCCTGCAGTTGAAAGATTTCCTTAATCGGTTGGCCGGCCCTCTCTTCAACGATAGAGTCGGTGTCAATAAATTCAAGATTTAGTTGCCGGGCCAGAATCTTTCCCGTTGCGCTCTTGCCGGCTCCCATGAATCCGGTCAGGACAATTTTCATAGGCGGGATTTGATTTCTGCAATACTGTCGCCGCCGAACTTTTCCAAAAAAGCGTCGGCCAGCACAAAAGCAGCCATCGCTTCCCCTACAATTCCGGCGGCCGGCACCGCACAGACATCAGAACGTTCTTTGACAGCCGCAGCCGGTTTCCGGCTTATTATGTCCACGGTTGTCAACGGTTGGCCCAGGGTGGAAATCGGCTTCATCGCCGCCCGGATAATCAGCGATTGGCCGTTGGTGATACCGGCCTCCAGGCCCCCGGCCCGATTTGTCTTCCGGTAGAAACCTTTTTCCGGTCCGTGAAAAATTTCATCGTGCGCTTTGGAACCGAAAAGAGATGCCAGCCGGAAGCCCTCGCCGATTTCAACGCCTTTGACGCCGGGTATGCTCATCAGCGCCTGCGCCAGCAGCCCGTCCAACCGGAGGTCCCACTGCGTATAAGTGCCCAGTCCGACCGGCAATCCGGTGGATTTCACTTCAAAGATTCCGCCCAGCGTATCTCCGTTCTCTCTCGCCTGGTTGATTAAATCAACCATCTTCGCTTCCTCGGTAGCGGAAAGACAGCGCAGGCGGGAATTTTCAATAACTTCATAACCTTTTGGCGGATGGAACTCGGAATGGTCGCAGACCGCGCCGACCTGCACTACCCGGCTGTAAACGTCTATTCCGAAAGTAAGAAGCAGTTTTTTCACTATTGCGGCCGCAGCCACCCGGGCCGCGGTCTCCCGGGCGCTGGCACGCTCTATGACGTTGCGGATGTCCTGGAAACCGAATTTAAGCGCTCCGGAAAGGTCAGCGTGGCCGGGCCGGGGAGTAGTGACCGGTTTGGCTTCCGGACCACCCGGCTCCGCAGCCATTACCTCTTTCCAGTTCTCCCAGTCCCGATTGCGAACCAAAAGACCGACCGGCGTACCAAGGGTAAGACCTCTTCTCAAGCCGGAAATAATTTCCACCTCATCCTTCTCAATTACCATCCGGCCGCCCCGGCCAAAACCCTGCTGCCGCCGGGCCAGGTCCCGGTCAATCTCCGCCTTTACAAGGGGAAGCCCGGCCGGAATCCCTTCCAGAATAACCATTAAAGCCGGTCCGTGGCTCTCGCCGGCGGTCAGAAACCTGATCTTTCCCATTTTTTACCTCTCGGCAATGGCGACCCTGAAAGTTTACCCGCCGCAGCTTTAGCGTAGGCGGGGGTCGCACTACGAATAACTTGTAGTTAGTTTTTCTTCAAGCGAGGATTGTCTCTTTTGCAACACTTCGCGGAGCGACAGTGCAAAACAAGCAAAACGACAGAATGAGTATCCGTGGCTCGCCAGTTCTCTTGGTGAGAACACGGAGAGTCTCGTTCTGGAGTTGCGTAGTTTTGCCTGACGCGCAGCGTGTGTAGCAAAAGAGACATCCGAGCGCTACTTTACGATGGAAAACTGAGCTTCGGCTGTAACCACCCCCTGGAACGGTCCGGTATCCCAGAAAACAATTGCGCGGTAAAGAGCGCCTTTGTCGGAAATGACGGTTTCAGTTGGTATCCGCCAGGTAAATTGATAGCGGTCCGGTGGTTTTAACACCAAATCTCCCTCGGTAATGACATTGCCGGCCTGGTCCTTAATTACCAGGCGCGGCTTGCTTTCTTCAAAAAAAAGTTTATTGGGGTCTGTGCCTGGCGGCTGGGTTTTCCGCGATTTCTCACCCGGCGCAAAATAGGTGTACGTCTCCTTTGCCTGACCTACGAGGCGCGTTGAAACCACGACGTTCTCCGCCGGCCGGTACTCCTTTTTGTCCGTTGTTAAATTATGTTCTAACGGAAACCCAACGCTAAATTGGGACGGAAAAGAAGTCAGGACCGCAGCCGGCGTCAAAGAACTACCGACAAACCTTGCTTTCCACGGCCGGTTGTAAAAATCGTAAAGCGTTAATTCGCCATTTCTAATGAACGCTTCGCTGCTGCCGCCCCGGCGAAATGCAGCCGGCCCCCTGGAACAGATAACCTGAAAACTGCCGTTACGGAAAACGGATTCTCCTTCCCCCGATTGAGTTTTGTTTTTATGATCAAGTTTGGTTACGTACGTTATCGCCACAACGCCGGACGGTTGCTTTCCGACCGGAGGTTGGCGGATATCCAGATATTCCCCGGAATTCATAACCTCAATCGCATAAACATCTCCGGCAAAACTCAGCGTCTTCGCCAGTAAAACTTTTTCCGGACTGCCCGAACTGATGTCAAACTCACCGTCTCGGTTTAAATCAACCAGCAGAAGGTCTTTACCAAAATCATTAAAAACCCCGTTCGGAGGATTTGCGTCGTAAATCGCCACCTTTAAATTTTTCTCCGGAGGCAAAAAAATAACCGTGCCGAAGCGGTAACCAAGATTAACAAAATTGAAAGTCTTCTGCTCCAGGTCGCAGGTGACGGCCAGACGATATTCCTGCGAAACGTCATCCGGATAACTCAACTGCACCAAAACCGGCGGAAAGGAAAGCAGGGTTTTTCGGAAAAGACCTTTTACCGCGGGTTGGCTGACCAACGGTTGTTCCTTCCTCAAATCTCCGTCCTGGTCAGAATCAAAATAGAGGATATTTCCGTCGAGACTAAATATAAATCTGCCGCCGGAACCTTCCCCCAAAACAAT
Source organism: Candidatus Omnitrophota bacterium (assembly GCA_018829455.1). Taxonomy (GTDB): domain Bacteria; phylum Ratteibacteria; class UBA8468; order MWAK01; family MWAK01; genus JAHJUB01. Next base: position 9,899 of record JAHJUB010000159.1, on the reverse strand, counting down.
AGCGCCGTAGAGCGGCGCGGAACCATACGAAGGCTCGCCTTTCAGTGACTTTTGCGGAGAATCGGTAAGTTCTCCGGAGACTATTTTATCCGCCAGGGACAACAGTCTTTCCGGCAGGGACGCAAAATTAAGCATAACTGTCTGCGTAGGAAGAGAGGCGCCGCCCAAAAAAATAACCGCCGGGACCAGAAATAACAATGGTAAAATTCTCCGCCTCATAAAATCTCTAATCGTTTATATTTTTAAATAACCATGCGTTCCGGGACTACGACAATTCCGGTATCCGTAACCGTAAAACGCTTGCGGTCCTCATCTAGGTCATAACCGATCCGGAAACCATCCGGGACCCTCACGTGCTTATCAATGATTGCCCTCCGGATTCTCGCGTGGCGGCCAATTTCTACACCATCCATAATAACCGAATCTTCTATCTCGCTGTAACTGTGAATGAAAACGCCGGAAGAGATGATGGAGTGGACAACCTTCGCGCCGCTCACGATGGAACCGTCTCCGATAAGAGAGTCCAGAACCTGACCGCAGCGTCCCGGGTCCCGGAAGACGGTCTTGGCCGGAGGCAAAGGGGGTTGGTAGGTCCGAATCGGCCAGGTTGATTCGTAAAGGTCAAGTTGCGGCGTCACCGAAACAAGGTCCATATTGGCTTCGTAATACGCCTCTAACGTTCCGACATCTCGCCAATACTTTTCCTTACCTTCCTGCCAATCCTGAAAAGGAAAGGCGCAGACCGGCTGACCCTCCCGGATTAACCGCGGCAGAATGTCGCGGCCGAAATCGTGCGAACTATCCTTTATCTTCGTGTCGGCAATCACCTCCCGCACCAGAGCTTCGGTTTGAAAAAGATAGATTCCCATTGAAATCAAAGCCCGGCTCGGAAGACCGGGTATGGCTCTGGGCGCTTTCGGTTTTTCCTCAAAAGAAACAATCCGGTTATCCCGGTCAATTTCCAGAACGCCAAAACGATGGGCTTCCGAAATAGGAATATCCATAACCGCCACGGTTATTTCCGCATTCCTGGATTTGTGAAAATCAATCATCGGCCGATAGTCCATTTTGTAGATGTGGTCGCCGGCCAAAATCAGGACCAATTTGCTTTTCTCCCTCTCCAGGGTATAGATGTTCTGAAAAATCGCATCCGCGGTCCCCCGGTACCAATCATCGCTGACACGCTGCTGGGCAGGTAGAATGGTGACGTATTCCCCTAATTCCGGATTCAGAATATTCCAGCCCAACCGGATGTGCCGGTCCAGGGAAATAGACTTGTATTGGGTGAGCATGAATATCTGCCGCAGGCCGGAGTTAACGCAGTTGCTCAAAGGAAAATCGACGATCCGGTAATTGCCGCCGAACGGCACCGCCGGTTTTGCCCGGTCCTTGGTGAGCGGGTAGAGTCGTTCTCCTTTCCCGCCGGCCAGCAGAAAAACAAGCGTCTCAACCATGGGGGGGCTATTTAAATGTAAATTTCAACCCGGGCTCTCTTCCTTAACTGCTGATACCAGTTTTCAAAAGCCTCATTTGCCTTTTGCCCGAAGATGGCCTTACGCAAATCTTCGTCCTTGACAATATCCGGCGCCAGAGAATATTTCTTCCGGTAATCAATCAAATCCTGGTCGGTCACCTTAACCTGTCCTTCGCTGCCCACCAGGTTCTGAAGTTTTCGCAAAGACAGGTTTTTACGAAGATTATCCTCTATCTTTATCCATTCTTCATCGGGCATGCCGGCTACCGTCTCCTGAAAACGCCTTTCGTCAAAGTTACCCTTTTCGTCTCGGAAAGAAGGGTCTCCCCTCACCACGTCCAGAAGCTCCTGATCGGTAACCTTGATACGCCGGCGCTTGATTTCCCGGGAAATCACGGCCTGCCGAATCAGGTCTTCCAGAACGGATTTCTTAATCTTTTCCATCTCCGCGCTGTTTTCAGCCGGCTCCTGCTTGAAAAATTGACGATATTGATTGAGAATTTCCTGCAGGCGATTATAATAATCGTCCTGAGAAATAACCTGTCGGTTGACTTTCGCCGCAAAAGTTTTACGGGCGCTCTGCATCTCAGTCCCTACACCCCAGATGACAAAAGAGGGGATAATGACTATCGCCAGGCCCCAGAAAATCCTTTTGGCTACCTTCTTCTTACCCAATATCCGTATCATCTTTGCTCCTTTTCTCTCCCGCTTAAAATAATGATAAATTCACCCTTAACGCTTCCCTGGAGAAAATAATCACTCAGTTCTGACAGCGTCCCCAATTTAATCTCTTCAAACTTCTTGGTCAGTTCCCGGCAGACCGTTGCCTCCCGGTCGCCGACCGTATCAAGAATGTCGCGCAGCGTTTTAACCAGGCGGTATGGCGACTCATAAATTACGCTGGTCATCTCCTGGTTCTTTAACTCTTCCAGCATCTTCCTTCGTTTGGAAGGCCGGCGCGGCAGAAAACCAAAGAAAGCGAACCGGTCGGTCGGCACTCCGCTGACCGAAAGGGACGCGACCAGCGAACTCGGACCGGGGACCGGAACCACGCTTAGGCCGTTTTGTAAAGCCGCCCGGACCAGAAGATAGGCCGGGTCAGAAATTCCAGGAGTCCCGCGGCTGGAAACCAGGGCAATGCTCTCTCCCTTCTCCAGCAGTGAAAGAAGCGCCTCAACCCGGCGCGCCTCGTTATCGCGAAAGTAACTTACCAAACGATTCTTCGCCTTCAACTGAAAAAAGGAGAAGAGTTTTTGGGCTTCCCTGGTATCCTCGGCGGCGACCCAATCCACTTCTTCCAGGACCTTCAGCGCCCGAAGGGTGATGTCCTGGAGATTTCCAATCGGCGTGGCCACCACGTAAAGCACGCCTGTTTCTATCATTGTTAATACATTATACCGCAAAAGGAAAATATGTTAAAATATGTCGGGATACAATTTGTCATTCTGAGCGCAAGCGAAGAATCTCGTATTAAATGTAACGGAGGCTGAATGGAAGATGCGCTGCTCAAGGAAATAATTTCCAAAAATGGGACCAAAATTGTGTTAGTGGTAGCCGACGGGTTAGGCGGACTGCCCAGTGCGGAAACCGGCTTAACCGAACTGGAAACCGCTTGCACCCCAAACCTTGACCGGCTCGCCAAGCGCGGTTCCGCGGGCCTGTCCGTGCCGGTCGGTTACGGCGTGACGCCAGGCAGCGGGCCCAGCCATCTGGCGCTCTTCGGCTACGACCCAACCCAAAACAGAATCGGCCGCGGAGTCCTGGAAGCCAGCGGGATTGATTTTGACCTGCAGCCGGAAGACCTGGCCGCGCGCGGAAACTTCGCCACCTTAAAAGACGGCTTGATTGTTGACCGGAGAGCCGGCCGCATCTCCACGGAAGAGAACCAGCGGCTCTGCGCCATTTTGAGTAAAGAAATCAAGGAAATTGACGGCGTGAAAATAATTATCCGGACGGTAAAGGAACACCGGTTCGTGGTTATCTTCCGGGGAAAAGAAATGGTCGAAGGGCTGTCGGAAAACGACCCGGAAAAGGAGGGGCTGGCTCCGCTCCGGATAGAATCATTGCGGAATGAAAGCCGTTTTGCCGCGGATATCGCCCACAAGTTTATCTATGGGGTTACGGAAGTTCTGAAAGCAGAAAAAGCCAACTACCCGCTCCTGCGCGGCTTTGCAAAAAAACCCAGCCTGCCTTCTTTTGACCAGAAATACTTTCTGCGCGCCGCTGCCATCGCTTCCTATCCGATGTACCGGGGCCTGGCGCGACTGGCCGGAATGGAGGTTTTGTTGACCGGCGAAAAAATTTCGGATGAATTGGAAACTCTGAAGAAAAATTTCCAGGATTTCGACTTCTTCTACATCCACATCAAGAAGACCGATTCCTACGGCGAGGACGGAAACTTTGCAGCCAAGGTGAAAGTAATTGAAGAGGTTGATTCTGCGGTGGGAGAGATTGAAAAGATGCAGCCGGATGTTATCGCGGTTACCGCAGACCACTCCACACCGGCGCTTTTACGCGGCCATTCCTGGCACCCCAACCCGTTCCTGCTAATATCCCGCTACGCAATGCCGGACAACCTCTCCGGATTTTCCGAAAGGGAATGCCGCAAGGGGAGTTTCGGAGCGTTTCCCGCCACCGAGATTATGCCCCTGCTCTTAGCCCATTCCCTGCGGCTGAGAAAGTTCGGGGCTTAAGAAGCGTAAAAATAGTTTACCGAAAAGGTAAATTGAGGTATAATGGTTCAGAGGTGAAAAATTCGTGGCCGATGGTTTGGTTGATTCCGGCGCTCCGTGGTGCCTTTTTCCAGGCCACGTTGCAACAGTTCTCGGTCACAACATCTCAAAAGGACGGTTTTAATCGTAATGGATATATAAGCAGAATTTTGGGCGGGAAATTTTTACTAAGATTATCCGGCAAATACTGCTATACCGAAGAATATTGCTTTGCGTAGCGGTCCACCACTTCCCGTATCATCTTCTGATACTTAGTGTGATACCGGCCTGCCTGGTCCTTAAAAAAAACAACGCTGGATTTTTTGAGCGATATGGTAACTTTTACCGTTTCTTCCGGAAGAATCAGTTTTTCCGGAGGCGGCAAATAATCCTTGACCCGGAACATTCTTCCTACCGGTTCATTTGGGTCCTTAATCTTTTTTGTCATAATATTTTTCCCCCTTTCTCCAAAATCCGGCGCCAAATATTCTAATTTTGCCGGCGCGATAGGTAAACCTTACCGTCAGAATCTTATTTTGCGCTTTTCCGATACAGAAAAATCTTTCCTCTTTCTCGTTGTGCTTGGAATCAACGTAAATCTTCCTTTTAGGGTCTTTAAAAACTTTCGAAGCAGTCCCAAAATCAACTCCATGTTTTTCAATGTTAACCAATTCTCTCTCAAAATCCCAGACAAAACTGGATTTTTCATCCATTTAAATTAAGCATAACATAAATAGGGATACTTGTCAATACAATAATATGTATTTATTTACATAAAAAAACAGAGTCCCTGCGGCTGAGGAAGTTCGGGGTGTAAAAATAGTCTTACCGAAAAGATGTCGGAAGGATTTTGGGTTCAGGTCTTGTATTTTGATGTTTTCAGTTAATTCTCTTCTATTCTTCGGCGTATAACAGAACCGGCTGTAGTTGCCAACCTTGGTTGGCTCTGTTAACAGCACTAACTCGGGTGGGACCTTCCTTCGCTAAAGCTACGGCGGGCACAGTAAATCCGACCCCTTTCCAGAGCGTTGGAAATGGTACCCGCCTACATTAACCGCGCCAAGCAAGCTTGGCAACTACAAATGACAGCATTATGCAATTACCCTTTCCGATGCAGAAAAATAATAATAAATTCAGGTATCTAACCTTCATTCTTTTCTTTTTAAGAAGTTAACTGCTTTTTTGGAACCGGGAAATTCAACATACTCGCCTGTTTTTACCTGTTTTTCAATAATTTTTTCCATGGCATCAAATTCGGCTCTTTTGGCGGCGGAGAGCCAGGCTTCCTGGTTTTTGGGCTGGTAGGTGACCAGCGGAAAGGAATTACGGATGATTTCACGGCCTTCGGCAACCGAGCCGATTTCGTTGGTCGCCAGGGCCTGGGTGATAATGTTGCCGGCTGCAGTCGCTTCCACCGGACCGGCCACCACCGTAATACCGGTTGCGTCCGCGGTAAACTGATTGAGCAATTGGTTCTGGGAACCGCCGCCGACGACATGCAAAACCTCCACTCCCCCACCCTCCGGAAAAAGCCGGTTAATCTCCCGGATAACCTCGTTGTAACGCAGGGCAAGACTTTCCAGGATAATGCGAACAAACTGCGCTTTGTTCTCCGGCCTCCTCTGGCCGGTCCTTTCGCAAAACCGGACAATGGCAGCCGGCATGTCCTCCGGCGCCAGGAAAGAAGGGTCGTCCGGGTTAATGACCGCCCGGAAAGGCGGCGCGGATTCAGCCATCTTAGTCAAATCCGCATAGTCCAGTTTTTCACCCTCTTTCAGCCACGCGCGGCGGCATTCCTGAAGCAGCCACAATCCGGTAATATTTTTCAGGAAACGAATAGTTTTACCTACACCGCCCTCATTAGTAAAGCCGGCCTTTCGGGTCGCCTCGTTTATCAAGGGACTTTCCAATTCCACGCCTAACAGAGACCAGGTCCCGGAAGAGAGGTAAGCAAACCGCTCGCCCTTTTGAGCCGGGCAGCCCACCACGGCGGCTGCGGTATCGTGGCTGGCGCCGGCGATTACCGGCGCCCGGCCCAGCCCGGACTCTTCCACCACCTTCTCCCGCAGATTTCCAATTACGGTTCCAGAAATAGTAACCAGGGGCATAATCTGAATCGGCAGGGATAATTTATCAAAGATGGGTTTTGCCCATTGGCCGGTTCCAGGGTGCAGTAATTGAGAGGTGGTCGCTAAGGTGTATTCCTGCGCTTTTTCCCCGGAGAGAAAAAAATGAAAAAGGTCGGCCATCATCAGGCAGGTCTTACTGACGGAAAAGAGCCGGGAGCCGGAAAGAACCATGGCATACATCTGAAAAACGGTATTCAACTGCATGAACTGGATACCGGTCAGGCGATAAATTTCTTCCGGCGGAATCTTTTCAAAAACCTTATCCATTATTCCGTCAGTCCGATGGTCCCGGTAGTGATAGGGGTTCCCGAGCAGACCGTCATTCTTATCCAGCAGCGCAAAGTCAACCCCCCAGGAATCGCAGCTGACGCCGGCCAATTCCCGGCCGTATTTCTGGCGGTAAACGGAGAGGGAATCTTTTATTTCGGAAAAAAGGCAGGGGGTATCCCAGTGTAGTCCGTCCGGCAGCAGAACGGAGCGGTTGGGAAACCGGTGCAAAACTTCCAGATTCAGCCGGTTCTTTTCCAACCGTCCCAACACCGTCCGTCCGCTCTCCGCGCCCAGGTCAAAAGCAAGGTAGTTCATTAAGTTTTTATTATACAACAATCCGAGCGAAATTGAAAAACGGCGGTCCATAGGGGTTGCGAAAAAATAAAAAGCGCCTATTTCCGCCGGTAAATTAATAGGACGCTGATTTTCGCAAGATTTCCGCAGATAAAGAATCTTTACCACGGAAACACTGAAAATTGCGGAAACACTGACGAAAACTTTAATTTAATTGCAGGCCTTATCGCAATACTCCTTGAGCAGTTTCAGATAAATCCGGTAATTGGCAAGGGATACGCCCGGAGGCGTCTGGTGGTCAACCGAAGGAATATAACCGCCGGATTTCATCGCCGGCAGAAGCCGCTCAAACTCCGGCCGCATCTCTTTTTCGCCTTTGCTCATTACCATCTTATCGTAGCCGCCGATAAAACGAACCCGCGGGTATTCCCGGCGCAATTCGTTAAGATCAACTCCGGCCTGTCTTTCCAGGGGCAGAAAACCATCCACGCCCACCTCCAGAAACCACGGAATTATCTTTTTAATGTCTCCGTCGGAATCGATGATGGGAACGATACCGTATTCCTTAATCTTCGGGACTATCCGGCGGTAGTACGGCGCCATAAATTCGTCAAATATTTTTTTGGAAATCATGGGGCCGAGGTTGTAGGACATATCTTCGCCAAAGGTCATAAAGTCAGGAACACAGAGGGAGCAGAACTCATCCAGGACCCGCAGGTTGAAATCCAAGAGGTCGGAATTGATACGGTGCATTAAATCCGGCGCATCGTAAAAAGCATACAGGTGTTTCTCGATGCCAAACAACGTTCTCGGAAACCAGAAAAAACCTTCCAGGGTTATCCAGACCGCCGTCTCTCCCGTCTTCTGCTTTTCAACCCAGCCCCGAACAAATTGCCTGTCAAAGGCATCTTCGGGATACAAATCATTTTTTACCTTTTGGTAATCATCAAGAGAGGAGATTGCACCCTGATTTTTGAAGTCCGGACCGCGCGGGCTAACCCAGCACTGCCGAAAATCATCCAGGCCGAGATGGAGCGAGATTGCGGCTGCGTCCCGGATTTCCCCCGGCAGGCCTTCCGCATGCCAGCGCTCAATGGTTTTATCCCACCACGTTGCCCATTCTACCATCGGTAGACGGTCAACCGGTTGGAAGTTCAGTGTCCGGCGCAACCGCTCGCAGTTTGTCATTTTTTCCGCATTCGGTCATTAAGATTTAAATTTATTGTTTTCACTACGGCGTAGGCAATAACCGAACCAGCTATCCCGCCGGCATGGCAGACAAGGATGGGCGTGCCCACCATACCGAAGAGGAGAAAACCGAACGGGAACTTTCCGGTGAGAGTTTCATAGGCCACCAGCAGGAGCAGGAACGAGAAGACAGCCGCCCCGATTATGCTATCGGTTTTATCCTTCTTTGCGCGGAAAACCATCTCCAGCGCCCCGAGCGCGGCTATTCCGTAGGTAATGCCGGACAGCCCGCGCAAACCAACCTTCGGAACCAGAGGCGAAAACCATATCCCGGCCAGCAGACTGCCGGCGCCGGCCAATATGATATAAAACAGGCGGCAGAAGATTCGTTTCTCATCCAGGGACAGGTATACCAGAAAAAAAGGCAGACCGTCTAAGAGAAGGTGATACCAGGAGACGTGGGTGAGCAGGCCGGTAAAAACCCGCCACCATTCCCCTTGCTTTACCAGGCCGGGATAAAATGCCCAGCGGGTGGTGTTTCCACCAAAAAAGAGCGGGTAGTTTGTGAGCAGAAGCAAACTCGCCAGAAGATAGAAATCCCAACCGCGATAAAACGGCTTGTTTCTAATACTAATTTGCATTCAAAATTAAAGTATGCCGGTTCGCCTTCAATCAGATAGCGGCGTTTTCGCCGCTTGCCAGAAAAATTATAGCATTAAGAAAAAAGACCGTCAACCAAAGCCGCCGGAATGATTGCTTGCGCCTTGCGCTAACGGTTATAATAAAGGAGATGGTGACTGAAGGCGCTATGACAAATGACTTGATTTGGCAGAACAAAACAGTGGTGTTTCTGGACCTGGAGACGACCGGACTTACGCCGGGCCAGGACCGGATTATTGAGATTGGCGCTCTGAAGACAAGAGGCCGGAAAGAGGTAGCCGCATTTGAATCCCTGGTCAAGCCCGGCATACCCATTCCATCCTTCGTTACCCGGCTCACCGGCCTTACCGAAGCGGAAATTTCGGAAAAGGGCCGCGAACTGCAACCGATCCTCAACGAATTGCAGGAATTCATCGGCGATTGTCCCCTCATCGGCCACAACCTTAATTTTGACCTCTCCTTCTTAAAAGCCGCCGGCCTTGATTTACCGAACCAGACCCTGGATACCGCAATTTTGACCGCTTTAATCCGGCCGGTTGAAAAACATTACAGTTTAAGGGTTCTGGCCAAAAAATTTTTCAATGAAACAGAGACGCACCGCAGCCTCTCTGACGCCCGGCAAACCTTCAAACTCCTCTGGGCAATCATTGACCGGATAGAGATAGGGGATCGCTCATTACTGGAAAAGATGGCGCAGCTCCTGGCCGGAACAGAACCACTGCTGTCTGAATTATTCCAAGAACTATCAACGCAAAATGTAAATCGTAAAGTACAAAATGTAAAATCAAAAGAAGAAAATGATTGGAGAGAAAAAACGGAGCCGGAAGAATTAACCGTACCGGTGAAGGAAGAAGAGATAACCAGCCTGCTGGAAAAAGATGGGTTTCTGACAAAACTAACCAACTACGAACACCGGCCCCAGCAACTGGAGATGGCGAAGCTGGTCTGCGCCGCTTTTAATGATTCCGCGAAATTAGTGGTGGAAGCGCCAACCGGCGTAGGGAAGACCCTATCTTACCTGATACCGGCCATCATCTTCGCCACGGTAAACCGCCGGCGCGTAGTGATATCCACCAACACCAAAAATCTTCAAACCCAAATCTGGGAAAAAGAACTCCCATTTCTAAAAGAGAATCTGCCCAACTTAAAATGGCGCGCCAGCCGGCTGCTGGG
>JAHJUB010000205.1 GCA_018829455.1 Candidatus Omnitrophota bacterium | reverse complement strand
TCTCCCATGACCTGCGAGCCCCCTTACGGTCTATTGATGGTTTTTCTAAGATGATTCAAGAAGACTACTCCAATATTTTAGATGAACAAGGACAACATTATTTGCAGCGAATAAGAGCAGCCACCCAAAATATGGGTCAATTGATAGATGATCTTCTGGATCTCTCCCGCATCGGGCGCCAGCCCATGAAAAAGAAGTTGGTTAACCTGGAAACTATTATTAAAAAAGCCTATCAAGCTCTTCAACCGGAATGGAAAGCCCGAAAAGTGAATTTTATTGTTCAGGCGTGTCCCTCTGTCTTTGCAGATCCTAATTTAATGTTAATTGCCTTTATGAACTTACTCTCTAATGCTCTAAAGTTTACCCGAAAACAGATCACTGCAGAGATTGAAGTAGGGTGTAAGAAGAAGAATAACCAAATAGTCTTTTTTGTAAAAGACAACGGTATAGGTTTTGATATGAAATATGTAGACAAACTGTTTGCCCCATTTCAGCGATTACATCGAGCAGAAGAATATGAAGGCACCGGAATAGGTTTAGCTACGGTACAAAGAATAATTCACCGGCATGGTGGACAAATCTGGGTAGAATCCAAATCTGATTCTGGAACTACCTTTTATTTCACCTTATAAGGAGATAAAATTATGAAACAACCAAAAGATATGAGAATCCTCTTAGTGGAGGATAATCCTGATGATATCGAATTAACCTTGAGAGTCTTCAGAAAATATCATATTATCAATCAAATTATTGTAGCCAGAGATGGCGAAGAGGCCCTGGAACACCTTTTTAATTCTCGAAAGGGTATTCCGGAGGAAGAGCGCCCCGACTTAATATTACTGGATCTGAAATTGCCCAAGGTAGATGGGTTGGAAGTACTCCGACAGATTAAGAGCCATCCCCGAACACAACCCATCCCGGTAGTTATTCTAACCTCCTCGAAGGAAGAAGATGATTTAATTAAAAGCTACCAATTGGGGGTAAATAGTTACATTCGCAAACCGGTAAATTTTGACAATTTTATCGAGGTGATAAGGCAATTGGGGTTATACTGGCTGTTATTAAATGAACCACCTCCACCCCCCCCCGAAAAATAGGAGGTAAAAGATGAAGAAAGACACTTTGCATCTTTTAATTCTGGAAGATAATCCTGCTGACGCTGAGTTAGCAGTAAGGGAACTGGAAAAAGAAGGATTTGTGGTAGAATGGAATTTGGTGGAGACAGAGGAAGCCTTTCGAGAGGCTCTCAATCAAAGACCGGAGGTAATCTTGGCTGACTATAACCTTCCTTCTTTTGATGGCCTTTCTGCCTTGAAAATAAAGCAAGAAATCTCTCCCACCATACCTTTAATTATTATATCAGGGACCATCGGAGAAGAGTTTGCTACAGAGTGTATCAAGGCCGGAGCTACCGATTATGTACTAAAAGATAAACTTTTTCGTTTAGTTCCAGTGATAAAGAGAGCACTTAAGGAAGCAGAAGAACATCGAGAGCGTAAGCAGGCAAAAGAACTCTTTCAAAAAATTTTTAATGATTCTCCTAATGACATTTTTATCGTTCAGGATGGAAAGTTTAAACTTGTAAATCCCCAATTCGAAAAAGAAACAGGCTACACTAAGAAAGAATTGTTAAACAAAGATTCTCTTGAATTGTTACATCCTGAGGATAAAGAAATGGTTAGGGAAAATATAATAAAAAATTTAAAAAGTGGACTTTCTGCTCCTTTTGAATTTAGAGGTATTCGTAAAGATGGTGAGATTAGATGGGGTTTGGAGGTAGTAACCTCTATCACCTATCAGGGGAGGAGAGCAGTCTTAGGAAATTTCAAAGATGTTACCGACATTAAGCAAGTGGAGAAAGAACTTCAACAAAGTTACAAAAGATTACAAAAAACTATGGAAGGTACTATCAATACCATCGGCAATATTGTAGAAACCAGAGACCCCTATACTGCTGGACATCAGAAGAGAGTCTCCCAACTAACTACTTTCATAGCCCAAGAGATGAAACTTCCTCAGGATAAGATTGAAGGGATGAGGATAGCTTCCCTTATTCATGATATAGGAAAGATTAGTATACCAGCAGAGATTTTAAGTAAGCCTACCAATTTAACTAAAATAGAAATAGAGATAATTAAGTCCCATCCCCAGATAAGCCATAATATAATACAAGAGATAGAATTCTCCTGGCCCGTAGCTCAGATTGTCCTTCAACATCACGAACGAATGGATGGCTCAGGATATCCCAAAGGTCTAAAAGGTAATGATATACTCTTGGAAGCCCGAATTATGGCAGTAGCTGATGTAGTAGAGGCCATGTCCTCTCATCGTCCTTATCGCCCGGCTCTCGGTATCGATAAAGCCTTAGAGGAGATTTCTCAAAATCGGGGGATCCTATATGACTCTGAAATAGTAGACATCTGTATTAAGCTCTTTAAGGAAAAAGATTTTAAATTTTAAATCGTAGCACCACGGCGTGCCGTGGTGAATGTGCATAGATAAATAAAATGATTATATGCTTGTAGCAGCACGGCGTGCCGTGCTGAATAAATGTATATCAAATTAAATTGATAAAAAAGGAAAAAATATTATAAAATATCATTACGGTTCTCTAAGATTAAGAAATTATAATTATTCTTCTCCCGGTGCATATTTTATTACTATATGTTCTTGTCAAAGAAGATTTATTTTAGGAAATTTAATTGACAGTGAAATATTCTTGAATAAATTCGGAGCTATAGTTAAAGACGAATGGTTAAAAACCACACAGTTACGTAAAAATGTAAAATTAGATGAATATATTATTATGCCTA
>JAHJUB010000165.1 GCA_018829455.1 Candidatus Omnitrophota bacterium | reverse complement strand
CTGATTAATTGCTATTGTTTTCACAGTGATTCTCCTTACCCGCCCTACACTAATTGTTCAAGGGGTAAGTGTCTCACTTTCATTGACACAGAGGGTTTTTGTTCGAATGACCGTAGACGATCTTCATTTGAACGGTTGCCGCGTAGCCGGGAATTTAACAGTCTACAAATATGTTGGTAGTTCATGCTACAGCCATATGCTTCTTCTATTGCCTCATTGAACGCCTTTTTCAAGAAGTCAGAGCGAAGAGCGGTTAGCATTAAGATAGTGATTCTGCTATGCCATTCATTTTGGAATGCAGCCATCAAAGACATTACAAACTGAAGATCTGCTGTTCGTTTGAGTAGATATGTAATGACGCACAATAAAATGGAGCTAAAAGATAGAATAATGCTGTCCAATGTTTCCATAACTCGGTAATCCATGTTCCATGTTCATCAGGTCAAGAAGTAAGGTTCTTAAGCCTTGAAAAGCACGTATGGCATTTGGGCTAACTAAGTAAGTAAGCTGCAAAGCGTCTCTCAAATGAACCACAATTTTTCAGTGTCCATTCATTCGACAGGATCAAGTCCACCTTTGTAGGGAGGCCGACATCTCAGAATACGGCGAATGGCTAATAACGTTCCTTTAAGGGCTCCGTGCTTCTGGATTGCATCAATTGAATATTGCGAGCAGGACGGAATGTAGATACAAGAGCCTCTAAAAAACCTGGAAACATATTTTTGATACACGCGTATGGCGTATACTAAGACATCAGCCAGATGGGCCTCGACCATAGTTATGTATCGACCTCCTTTGAACCGTCATGGTTTCTTTGTAATCAACCCACAATTTCCTTGTAATGCGTCCCATAATTGACATCTGGAAGTCATACAAGGTTGTGGCTCAGAAAGTATTTTGTCCTTTCCGCCAAATAAGGACGATAAACATCCCACTGGCTTTGTGACCTCGATCCATGAAAATGGACACAAACCTACTCCGCCCGCTGATCCTTTCTCTTTCTCAATCATTGTTATACCTCCTTCTTAGTTTTTGTGTTTCGCCCAATATAAAACCTCTCATTTATATCTTTTCTCTCATTTCGCAATTATGTCGCTACATCCCCAATCTTTACAAAAATGCACACCAACAAATTTTAAATGGGGAACTAATACCGTACCAAGGACTGGCAACTTAATCTCCTTCTTTCCAAGAACACTGCCGGCTATAACTACTTTTACTTTCGATGAAAATAATCCTTTCGGAATTTTTGAAACTAAAAAAGGCTCATCATTTTTTTCAAAAATGCCTTCTGTTGCCGAAATCATTGTTTCAAATTTTGAGACGAACGCTACTGTTTTACCTTCATATACAAATGGATTGGCAAATAAAGCTTCTTTTGAAGGCCAGTCCTTAACATCATATTTCTTTACAAATTCATCAAACCGTTTCCGTGCCTCTGCTTTTTCTCGGTCCTCTGCAGCCTTTTTAGCAAGCATTTCTTGTCGTTTTCTTTCTTCCCTAACCCTTTGTTCTTCTGCGCGCTGCATTGCTTTCTCTCGAGCAAGACGTTCCCTAAGAGGGCAATTACTATATTCACGCCATGTCAGTTTATCATGATCGTAATTCCTCGCGCTTACTTCACAATCACGGACCCATTTCTGCCCTCTTTGGCAGAGAAATACAGAAATATTGCTAAAAGGCTGTTTTTTTGGACATTTATCTTGTGCGAAATGTGCCGCCTGCTCCATGATCTGTCTTGCAGTTTTATCATTGCTTAAATCTATCCCCGATGGCACATCAACTCTAATTGCCCTATAAGATATTGATTTACTGCACTCAATTATTTTAAATGCATTTTCTGATGGCAAAGCCAATTTTAGTTCTTGTTCTTGCAAAGCAATTAATTTTACTCCAGCATCTCTGGCAATGACCTGAGCCACGGCAGTAGTCCCATTTAACAATCCTTCTCCATATTTGTCCTGCTTGAGATAGGGGATTATGTAACGATCCCGTATTTCGCCCGCCAGATCATTAGTGAGTATGCCCTCTATCCCATACCCGGTCGTGATACGCATTTCTCTTTCTTTGATTGTAACAAAGATCGAGACTCCTTTATTCTCGCCTTTTTTCCCAATCCCCCATGCGTTATACAGACGGATCGCATAATCATTGTATTCTCCACCTCCTATATCAGGCATCGTCACAACCACCACAGACGTCCCGGTTTTTTGAAACAGCTCGCTTGTTATTGCAACAATCTTTTGTTCATAGGATTGAGGTATCACATTGGCGAAATCATTAACAAGCCCCTTTGGCTTTGGGAACGGCCTCTCCGAAGACGATGGGGCGGCGCCTATAATTAGGTGAAAGAGGACCATGCAGCTTAGTAAGCAAAACAGCAACCGTTTCTTTTTTACCAAGACACTAAAGTTAAGAAGAACGTAGATCGGAAATAGAATAATTCTATAAATTTTTTTCATTTTTAATCCTCTCATGCAGCATTGCCTCCACCACAATTGCAAGCTCAGGCGAATGGATTTCTCCGGAACGTCCATACCAATATGATTACTAGAGTTACTTCCCTTCAAGCGCATCTTTGATTATATAAATACATAAAATAAAGCCAACTATAAGACCCACAAAAAAGCCAAGACTAAAACCTTTGCCTGTTGTCTCTTTGCCAGGCACGAAAATTCCAATCGTACATCCGCCGATCCCCGCTATCAATCCAACAACTAAGGGAAGCCAAATAAATATATGAACTGATTTCCATGGCTTTTTTACTCTATATGCCCTTATATCTTGATATTTTTTAAGTTCCTGATATGCTTCATTCTTCGTTTCATTAGCAATAGTATGAGCTTCATCAGCAATCGGTTTAGCCTCCAATATAGCTACATAATCTCCTGATTCACCTTTTTCTTTGGCGAGTTCAAATTTAGCTTCTGCATTCCCGCACATAGGGCTTGAGTTGAGTTTGGCTTTATCTTTGGATATGATTAAGGCCTCCTTTGCTTTAAAGACGGCTTCGCGCGCTTCTTTCAATGGGCTTTCTGAGTTAGTGATAGCATCTTTTGCCCTGCTGGAAGCTCCTTTTCTGATTCTCGCCAAAAGTTTTTCAACTTCACTTCTAACAGGTCCAAAACTTCGTTCCTTATGTGCAAGATACCAATAAAGAGGTTTGGCCAATATTGCCTTCTCAAGTGAAGAAAGGCAGGCTTCTTTATTTCTTATTTGAGCACAGTATTGCGCATAGTCATAATGGCCATCTTCGTATGTTGGTGATAATTCAATTGAAGAACGCAAAATGGACACTGCTTGATTATAGTCTTCCTCGCACGCATATATATGACCAATAAGTCTATAGGAATAACTCTTATAATCAATTTCCTCTGAAGGAGCATGAGGGAGACTTTTCTCCAAGAAAATTTTTGCTTTATCGAATTTATTAATCTGAAGATAAGTTTCTGCAAGGCCAACATAAATTCTGTAATCCAAACGATTTAATTCAAGAGCCTTGAGATAGAATTCTTCAGATTCATCCAATACTCCTCTTCTTCTCAATTCCTCAGCCATCTCTCG
>JAHJUB010000158.1 GCA_018829455.1 Candidatus Omnitrophota bacterium | reverse complement strand
GTGAACTGCAGGTGGACGCGGCGCTGGTGCCAGAAGTTGCGGTTAGGAAGATGGCCGAAGGCCCAGTGGCCGGGAAAGCAAACGTGCTTATCTTCCCAGACCTGAACAGCGGCAACATTGCCGGTAAACTGACCCAGCGGCTGGCGAACGCCGAGGCCTGGGGACCGCTGGTTCAGGGTTTGAGTAAGGCGGCCAGCGACCTTTCCCGGGGTTGTTCGGTATTAGATATTATTGCGGTAAGCACGATTGTGGCGGTACAGGCGCAGAGATTGAAGCGTCGGGGATAGTGCATATATTGTCATTCTGAGCGATAGCGAAGAATCTCGTTGTTAAATACGAGATCCTTCGCAACCCCGGCTCAGGATGACAGACCAAAAAAATGTTAATACTTACCTTAAACTGCGGGAGTTCCTCGGTCAAATACCTCCTTTACGACTGGAAGCGGAAGCGTCCGGTGGCCAGGGGCATGGTGGAGCGGGTGACAATCGGCGGGAGTTATATCGTCCACGAGATTACCAACCTGAAGCCGATTACCATCAACCGGGAATGCGGGGACCACCGCACCGCCATTACTTTAATCATGGAAATGCTGCAGCACCCGGATTTCGGCGTGATTAAAGACATCAATGAAATTGCCGCGGTGGGACACCGGGTAGTGCACGGCGGCGAACGGTTTACCTGTTCCACCAGGATTGACGATGAGGTTTTAAGGGTAATACAGGCGACATCCTTTCTGGCGCCGCTCCACAACCCGCCCAACATCGCCGGCATTGAAGGCGCGCTGGAAGCGCTTTCGGAGGTTCCCCACGTTGCGGTTTTTGATACCGCCTGGCACCAGACGATACCGGAGTGCGCCTATATCTACGCCCTGCCCTATGAGTGGTACCAGAAGTACGGAGTCCGGCGCTACGGGTTTCACGGCACCAGTTTGCTTTACGTGGCCAAGCGGGCCGCGGTTCTCCTGGGCAGGGACCCGTTTGAAATTAATCTGATCTCCTGCCACATCGGCAACGGCGTGAGCGTCAACGCGGTCCGGAACGGACTTTCCGTTGACACCAGCATGGGTTTTACCCCGCTGGAAGGCCTGGTGATGGGCACGCGGCCCGGCGACCATGATGTGGCCATAGATTTTTTCATAATGGAAAAGGAGAACCTGTCCGGCAAGGAGATGGATGATATCCTGAACAAGAAGAGCGGCATCCTGGGAATCACCGGAAAGTTCACGGACCGCCGCGATGTCCTGAAAGCGGCCGCCGGGGGAGACAGCCGCTGTAAACTGGCGCTGGAAGTTGAGGCCTACCGGCTCAAGAAGTATATCGGCGCTTATTGCGCGGCGCTGGGCCGGGTGGATGCCCTCATCTTTACGGCCGGCGTCGGAGAACTTTCGGCCGATATCCGGCGGCTGGTCCTGGAGGACTTAGCCGGACTCTCCATCAAGATTGACCCGGCGAAGAACAACCTGGCCCGGAGCCGCAACGCGGAATTTGACATCTCCGCACCGGATTCCGGAATCAGGGTTTTTATCATCCCGACCGACGAGGAGATGGTCTTTGTGGAGGATACGGTTGCCATCTTAGAGGGACGCTACGACCTCCACACCAAATTTACCTATTCGTTCCAGGCGAAGGATTACGTTAATAAAATAAGGCATTCGGCTTTTGAGGAGGAGGTCAAGCAGAAGCCGGAGGTCGCCGGGATAGTGGCGAAAGTTAATTAAACGTAGGGGTCGGATTCATCCGACCCGCGGGCGCGATAAATCGCGCCCCTACACAAAGAATTCCTATGAAGAGAAAAGCAGAGGTTTACCGGAAGACGAAGGAGACCGAAATCTCCGTGGCGCTTAATCTTGACGGTTCCGGAGTTGCGGATATTGAAATCCCGATCGGGTTTCTGGCGCACCTGATTACCGCTTTTACCCAGCACAGTTTGATGGACCTGAGGGTCCGGGCTAAGGGTGATCTGGAGGTTGACCAGCACCACCTTACCGAAGACCTGGGTCTGGTCCTGGGTCAGGCGCTGGCCAAGGCGTTATCCGACAAAAAGGGCATCAGACGTTTTGGTTTTGTCGCCGTTCCGATGGATGAGGCGCTGGTGGAGACCACCATAGACATTTCCGGCCGTCCCTATCTTTTTCTAAAATTGCCCCGCCTGCCCCGGGACAAAGGACATTTTGAATTCAGCGACGCCCGGGAATTTCTGAACGCTTTTGTAAAAACTTCGGGTATTACCCTGCACATTGAAACCCGTCGCGGCCAGAACCAGCACCATATTCTGGAGGCGCTCTTTAAAAGTCTGGGCCGGGCGCTGAAAGAGGCGGTTTCTCCGGAGCCGCGTCTGAAGGGCAAGGTCCCGTCCACTAAAGGGGAGTTGTAATCCGGGTTCGATAAATCGAACCCGAAAAATAAATCTATGGGCGAAACCGAGAAGAAGCCGGAACCGGAAAAGAAGGAAGAGATAGAGTTTTTACTGCCGCACCAAGTGGAGACGGTTGTTCAGCAGTTGCGGAAAGCCCTGGCTTCCGACACCCAGGAACTCCTCCAGATGATGAGGAACCCGCGGAAGTTTATGTGGCAGAACTTTATGTTGGGGGTAGTACGCGGTCTGGGTATCGTCTTCGGAATGACGATTCTGGGCGCGTTGCTGGTCGCCTTTTTTTTCATCGTCCTGCGCTGGCTGGAAAACCTGCCTCTGATTGGTGGTTTGGTGCATCGTATCGTTAACCTTATCCGGGATTTTATGCAGACAGCGCCGGTAAATATAAAATAATAATGTGGAATTTTGTCTATCTCGCGGCATTTCTGCTCAGTTTGATTCTTTCCCTGCTCCTGACCCCGCTCTTCCGCAAGGTCGCCCTGGCCAACGGGCTCGTGGATTATCCGGCGGCGCGTAAGGTCCATCAGGTTCCCACCCCGCTTTTGGGCGGCGCCGGGCTTCTCTTTGCCTTTTTGGTCACCCTATTGCTCGGTTTTATCTTTATCGCTTTCGGCCGGCCGCTGCTGCCACAGGGAATTGTGGAAAACCTGCCCGGCGCTTTTAACACCCTGCCCCGACTTTTAATCATCGTCGCCGGCGGCGTGCTTATCTTTCTCCTGGGTCTGATTGACGACCTGGTCGGGCTCAAGGCCGGGTGGAAGTTATTAGGGCAGGGCTTAATCGCTTTGCTGCTCTTTTTCTGGGGTCTGCGGATTTCCCTCTTCATACCCAACCTGTTCTTTTCCCTGGTCTTGACCGTGGGCTGGGTCCTGTTAATTACCAACAGTTTCAACCTTTTGGACAATATGGACGGTCTGGCGGCCGGCGCCGGCCTGATTTCCACCGTTCTCTTCTTTCTTTATGCGGTCGGCAACGGTGCGCTCTTTATCGCAACGCTGTTAGCGGTATTCGCCGGAGCGGTCCTCGGGTTTCTGCGTTATAATTTTCCGCCGGCCAAGATATTTCTGGGCGAAGCCGGCAGCACTTTCATCGGCTATTTTCTGGCGGTTATTTCCGTAACCGCCACTTTTTACTATCAGAAAGCGCCGTCCTACCTGCCGGTCCTGGCGCCGATTTTCATTCTGGCCATCCCGCTCTTTGACACCCTTTCGGTGGTGGTTATCCGCTTCCGGGAGGGCCGCTCCATCTTCACGCCGGGCAAGGACCATCTTTCGCACCGGCTTCTGAAGTTCGGCCTCACGAAGCAGGAATCGGTGGTGGTTATCTATCTGTTAGCGCTGGGGCTGGGCCTGCCGGCGCTGGTCCTGGAAAAAGTTCCGCTGACCGGAGGATTAATCCTTTTGTTTCAGGCGCTGCTCTTTCTGGGGATACTGACGATACTGGAAAAGAAAGAAAAATTGTAGGGGTCGGATTTATTCAACCCTGCCAGCAATTAACCCGCTTCTATTCTTCGGCGAATGGCAGGGACGAGTGTAGTTCTCAACCCGCGGGCGGGGATGTAACCCCCCCTCGCCCCCCCCTTGTCAGGGGGGATGTAACCCCGCCCCTACAAAAACCCGACGACCAGAAAAAAATGGATAGAATCATAATCGCGCTGGATTATAACAACCGGGAAGACGCCCTGAAATTAGTGGAAAACCTGTCCGGCGTAATCTCTTTTTACAAGGTCGGCCTGGAACTTTACACATCAGTCGGCCCGGAAATCGTCCGGAACCTGAAGGCACAGGGTTTGAAGGTTTTCTTGGACCTGAAATTCTTTGACATTCCCAACACGGTGGCGAAAGCCGGCCAGGCGGCTGCTTCTCTGGGCGTTGACATCTTCAACCTTCACCTCCTGGCCGGACGGGAAGCGCTGGTGGCCGCAAAGGAAGCGGCGCAGGAGGAGGCGGCGCGGCATAATCGGCCGGCGCCTAAAATCCTGGGTGTCACCATTCTTACCAGCAGCAGCGGAACCGAGTGGCGGGAAACCGGTCTTGATTGCGCCGTGCCGGAACTGGTCATGCGTTTGACGGAAAGGGCAAAAGAGGCCGGCCTGGACGGAGTGGTGGCTTCGGCGCAGGATGCGGCTGCGATTAAAGAACGTTTTGGCCAGGACTTTCTGGTAGTCTCCCCGGGGATCCGTTCCAATAATGTAGGGGCGCCATTCATGGCGCCCGCGGGTCGGATAAATCCGACCCCTACAAATGTGGATGAGGGAAAGGGTGAGGAGGATGACCAGAAGCGCACTCTTTCCGCCAAAGAGGCCTTTGCCGCCGGCTGTGATTACATCGTAGTCGGCAGACCGGTTACCCGGGCGCCTGACCCGAAGAAGGCGTGTTTGGAATTACTTGCCTAAAAAACTATGGAAATTATAAAACTGAAAAATGGAATTGAAGTTATCCTGAAGCCGATGTCTGGTTTTAGTTCTGTTACCACCGGTATCTGGGTGCGGACCGGAAGCCGTTACGAGAAAGACTCGGAAAACGGTTCCGCGCATTTTTTGGAACACCTGCTCTTTAAGGGAACCCAAAAACGCGCCTGCGAAGAGTTGAAGCGGCTCGTGGAAGGCGTCGGCGGTCTTTTTAACGCATTCACGTCCGAAGAGGTAACCTGCTATTACATCAAGATGCCGCTTTCCAAGCACCTGTCTTTATCCCTGGATGTCCTTTCGGATATGGTTATCAGACCCAGTTTGCCCGAAGAAGAGTTTGAAAAGGAGCGGAACGTCATCCTGGAAGAGATCAAGATGTATCTTGATATTCCGGCCGCCCACGTCCAGGAACTTTTCAGCGAACTGCTTTTCCCCGGCCATCCGCTGGGCCGGTTTATCGCGGGAACGCCGGAAACGATAAAAGGTTTGACGCGCGACCGGCTGTTTGACTACTGGCAGCGTTTCTACCGGGGGAACTCTATGGTGGTGAGCATTGCCGGGGATTTTGACCCGGAAAAAGCCCGAAAAGAGGCGGCGGCTTTTTTGGAGCCGGTTCCTGAAGGCGAAGGTCCGCATTTTTTACCGGCCGTGGAAAAGGAGCCGGGTCCGAGTTTTTCCTTGCTCGCCAAGGAGACCGAGCAGGTCCACTTATGCCTGGGCGGACGCGGCGTTTCCGCCGACGATGACCGGCGCTGGGCGCTTTCTCTTTTGAGCGTAATCCTGGGCGGCAACATGAGCAGCCGTCTCTTCGCCGAAGTGCGCGAGAAGCGCGGTCTAACTTACCAGATTTCAGCCGGCGCGTCTTCTTATGCGGATGCCGGAATATTTGAAGTTGAAGCCGGCACTTCCACGGCAACCCTGAAGGAAGCGCTTAAGGTAATCCTTTCCGAACTGGCGCGGATAAAAGAAGAGCCGGTGCCCGGTGAGGAGTTGACCCGCGCCCGGGACTTTGTAATCGGCCAGATGCAGCTTCACCTGGAGGGCACCTCCGAATATATGAAGTTTCTGGCCGGCCAGTTAATCACCCGGCGCCGGATTGAAACTCCGGAGGAGATTGTCGCCAAAATCTCCGCGGTCACCGCAGAAGAAATAAGGGCAATCGCCCGGGAAATTTTAACCGGGGATAACCTTAACCTTTCTTTAATCGGACCGAAAGAAAGCCATGAAGGGATAAGAGAGATCGTAAGGTTGTAGTTGCCGAGCTTGCTCGGCGCCGTTATCTTGTGTAGGCGGTTGGAAATTAGGGACACCTTACTAATTTTTGAATTTAGGCGGGATAGCGAAAATTAGTAAGGTGTCCCTAATTTCCCTAATTTCCGCGGATAATAGGCGGGAATTCACACCGAAGATCAATGGAACTACTTCGCCGGTTACGTTCGGAACGGCCCATCGCTTACCTCAGCTTTTGGGCGCTTGTGGTTCTTTACGCGGCCGGATTGTTCGCCGATTTTCTGGCTCCCTATCCTTACGACCAGCAGGGACGTTCCAAACCCTTCTGCCCGCCGACCCAAATCAGTTTCCGGGAAGTAAACGGGAAATGGCACATCCGGCCCTTTGTTTACGACTATGCGTCTCCGTCCGGCGAATCATTTTACTACCGGAAGGACACTTCCAAGCCGTATTTTATAAACTTCTGGGTGAAAGGACGCCCCCGCAAAATTTTTGGGCTGATTCCGTTTAACCGCTACTTTTTCGGTTGCGCAGAGCCGGCGCGGGTCTATCTTCTGGGCAGCGACCAGTTTGGCCGGGATCTTTTCAGCCGCCTGCTTTTCGGGAGCCGGGTTTCACTTTCCATTGGCTTGGTAGGGGTGAGCATTTCGTTTCTGTTAGGGCTCTTTTTCGGCGGGGCGGCCGGTTACTACGGTGGGAAGATTGATAATCTGCTGATGCGCCTTTCGGAACTTTTAATGGCTTTCCCCGGATTTTTCCTGATTCTGGCGCTCCGGGCGGTCTTTCCGGTCACACTCTCCTCTTTTCAGGTTTATCTGATGGTGGTCGTGATTCTTTCCCTGATTGGCTGGGCCGGCCTGGCGCGAGTGGTGCGGGGCATGGTCCTTTCCATCCGCGAGGAGGACTTTATCCTGGCGGCGCGCGCCCTGGGTTTTTCCGACCGACGCATCATCTGGCGTCACGTTATTCCCCAGACCTTTTCCTACACCATCACCGCCATCACCATTTCGGTGCCCGGCTACATTCTGGGGGAGTCCGCACTCTCCCTTCTGGGCCTGGGAATCCAGGAACCGCAGGCCAGTTGGGGCAATATTCTTTCTTCCGCGATGGG
>JAHJUB010000157.1 GCA_018829455.1 Candidatus Omnitrophota bacterium | reverse complement strand
GCATAGCACCAAACTGACCATCGCATGCGCTTCGGCCATCCAATCCCCTTCCTTCCAGTGATACATCGGCAAGCCTGCTACACATACGACACGCAAGATGCCTTCCCGACGTAAAGTGCACCGTCCGTTGATGACAATCGTGTTGAACGGTGGTGAATCCGGCAAGGGCAATTCCATTTGTTTGCCCGCAAAGTTCATGTCTCCATTCTACAACAGACTGTTGCGAATCCCAAAAAGCGGACATATTATTTGGCATAAGGATAAACCGACATGGAAAACGCATAACCATCGAGACTATAGTCAAACTATCCCAAAAAGCGGACATATTATTTGGCACACTTTTTCAAGCTATACCCCCTACTTTCCGACGGGAACATCCGCCTATGTCAGGAGTTCTGAATTTTGTTTTTACAAAATCACTTTTTTTAGGTTACCATAAAAAGAAGACAGATGAGTTTAGAGCGAAGCTTCGCCAGTTTTGCCAGCAATCAGATATCCCAGGCTACCGCGATAAAACTGATTGAAATCATAGAGCGAGATAACGTTCTTCAAAATGCGGTGGCAATGGGGCAATACCTCCGCCGGGGGATAGAAAAGATGAAAGAAGACCATCCGGAAATCGGCGATATTCGTCAGATAGGCTTGCACCTCGGCGTGGAATTCGTTCGTGACCCGGAAACCAAGGAACCGCTTATTGAAAAAACAATGGCTATCCGGAGGAAAGGACTGGAAAATGGCGTCATCTTCGGCTTAAGTTCGGTGCGTAAAAATGTCCTGAAGATAAAACCGCCTTTAATCATCAACCGCCGGGAAGCAGATGAAGTCTTGGGCGTCTTGGCTAAATGCATAAAAAAGGTTATCTGTCACTGAAAACCCGCTGAGGAGAACGTTATGGATGAGCGTACACAGTCCCAATCATCGGTTTACGTCCGCACTGAGGCCGGACACGTCGTCCTGGGAAACTCCTACCTTGAACTCGGTTTCAGTCAGACCCGGAACGGCGCGTTGACCTCAATTTTGGACAAAGCAACCGGCTACCAGCTCCGCCGCGACGCCGGCGCTCCGGCACCGCTCTGGCGGTTAGCGGTACGCCATTTGCCGGAACAGAACCTGGAATGGCACGACAGCGGCGAAGCCGCCCGGCTGGAATGGACGCAGAATGAAACCGGGGGAACAATTACGCTAACCCTTGCCTCTTCCGGCCTTTCCATCCCTGGTCTCAAAGTCTCGGTAAAAATCTCGTTAGCCCCGAACTCCCTCCGTAGTGTTTGGCATATGGCAGTGACCGGCATCCCGGCCGATGCCGCGCTTTACCAGTTGACGTGTCCGATTATCTCCGGTCTGCCCGAGGTGGGTAACCCCGCACCCGGAGAAGCCCTGGCTGTCCCTGTTCAAGGCGAAGGCTACCTATTCAAAAACCCTTTCCCGGTGAAGGACCGTCTGCCGCTCTGCAGCGGACCCGGTCCGGAAACAGCGGATGTGGGTCTCGGCCGGGTCAGCGGCCTCTATCCAGGCAACCTGCCTATGCAGATGTATGCGTTCTACAACAACCGGGCGGGATTGTATCTGGCGACCCACGATGCCGGCCAGAACGTGAAGGAATTCAGCATGGCACCCTGGGACCACCTTGGTCCATATCCGATTATGTCGGTATCGCATTTCCCCGGGGAAAAACCCGGTGCCGACGTTGAAATCAATTATGACACCATCGTGGAGATCTTCCACGGCGACTGGTACGACGCCGCGGACATCTACAAGGCTTGGGCAACCCGGCAATGGTGGTGCGAAAAGAAACTCTGGGACCGGGACATCGCCAACTGGATGCGAACCGGTTTCGGCGTATTTCAGATGTCCAACTATGATATGCCGGTCCTGAAAATTAATCACCCCATGAATCAGATTGCCGGGGTTGTAAATAAACTCTCTGAGGAGACCGGCGTGCCCTTGCTGGGGCTAGTTTTTAACTGGGAAGGCGGCGGTGCGTGGACCGGTCCGGCGGGCTTCTTTCCCCCGCGGGAAGGGGAGGATGTTTTTAAGGAGGCAATGGCACGCCTGCGAAAAACAGGAAATTACGGTTTCGTGTATATCACCGGCGGGTGTTGGTACCTCAAACTTCCGTACGAGCCGGTCTTTGACAGTTGGTGCCAGTTCAACGCCGAGGCACGTCCCTACGCCATCAAGAAACCGGACGGCAACCCAATTATCCAATCCTGGTGTAAGGGATGGGAAAATTCCTGGCTGTGCCCCCATATGGCGTACACGCAAAACCTGACCGCGAAAATTTTCGTCCGATGTCTTGACCTCGGCTGCACCGTTGTTCAGATTGACAACTTCCCCTGTGCCGGTAGTGGAGCCTGTTACGACCCGGGTCACGGTCATCCCATCGGACACGGCTCGTGGTGGTCTGAAGCATGGGGACGCATCTTGACAGAAGTTCGCCGTCAAGGCAAGGCACGGGATGCAAACTGTGCCATCACCACTGAAGGCATCTCGGAGAATTTTATTCCCTGGCTTGATATGTACGACCACCGGGCAGGCAACATGGAGTATTTTGGTCATTACTCCCGCGGTATGCCCATGGGAGGGGAAACCATTCCACTGTTCAATTATGTTTATAACGAATACATCGGTTCGTATTTCGCTGCCTACGTGGAATCCAATCGGCCGGAAGTGTTGTATTGGACCCGCGGTCTTGGCAAAGCGCTTACCCAGGGGGTGGTGCCGACCGGCGGGCGGTATTTCAAGGAGCCGGCCAACCACAATCCGGTCACCATTGGTTTCTACCGAAAGGTTGTACGGGCGGCCGCCCGCGAGTGCTGGCCATACATTATGTTTGGAGAGATGCTCCGGCCCCCCCGGATTGACGTACCGGTGGTCACGGCTCAATACTGTAAGTTTTTCTACGACGGCCCCGTCCCATGTGTGGACCCGCAGCAACGCCATGAGGTGCAGGATTATGCGGTTCAACACGCCACATTCCGCGGCCGTGACGGCCGAATCGGGTATATCTTCGTCAATATCTCCGAGGAATCGGTAACGTTCGAGGTCGAACTGTCCGGATACAAAACACCATCCAAAATATTTGACGTGCAACGAATTACTGACGGCGCGCCTGAATCCTGGTTGAAATCCACATCCCTCCCGCGCCGTGAAAAGCTCAGCATGCAGCCGCTTTCTGTTGTCCTGGTAGAAATCAAGCCTTGTGCCGATTTTTGACAATATGTCCCGCAGGGAGGAGGATATGAAAAGGGTATGTTTTTGGTTGCGTCTTAAGAAAGAGATGGTGGAAGAATACAAGAAGAATCACCGGGTGTGGCCGGAAATGCGACAGGCAATCCGTGAAACGGGAATCAGAAATTATTCCATGTTTATCCGCCCGGACGGTCTGCTCATAGGCTACTTTGAAGCCGAGAACCCGCAGGAGTCTTTGCAAAAACTCGGCGAAACCGAAATAAACCGGAAATGGCAGGAGTTTATGGCGCCATACTTTGAATCCGGTTCCGGCGACCTTGAAAAAGGCAGACCGGAATGGCTGGAACAGATGTTTTATTTAGAAGGATAAAACCCGTCTTCGCTAAAACTATGGCGGGTAAGGGAGACCAAATGCTTTGCGGGCAGACTAACGTACCGGTGGAATTTTCGTTAACCTCGACCAAGAAACAGCGCGACATCTTTAACGGTGTTGAGGTGGACGTTATCTTCACCGGACCCGGCGGTCAGGAATGGCGAGTCCCGGCGTTTTGGTCCGGCGGCCAGGAATTCAGGGTGCGTTTTGCCGCCCCCAAACCGGGACGGTACAACTGGCTCAGCATCTGTTCCGACGCGCAGGATACTGGTCTTCAGGGACAAAAAGGTCTGTTTGAAGCCGCCCCGTACGAAGGCGCTAATCCTCTTTACCGGAGCGGCGGATTGCGGGTAGCGCAGAACAAACGCACCTTTGAACACGCCGACGGGACTCCGTTTTTCTGGTTAGCGGATACCTGGTGGATGGGACTTTGCAAACGGCTGGATTGGCCCGGCGATTTCCAGCTCCTGGCTTCCGACCGGACAGCGAAAGGGTTTTCAGTTATCCAAATTATCGCCGGACTCTATCCGGATATGCCGGCATTTGACGAGCGCGGCGCAAACGAAGCCGGGTTTCCCTGGGAAAAGGATTATGCCCGTATCAATCCGGCATATTTTGACATGGCCGACCTGCGCATAAACTGGCTCGTACGTTCCGGCCTGATGCCCTGCATCGTAGGCTGCTGGGGATATTTTTTACCGTGGATGGGTGTAGAGAAAATGAAAAAGCACTGGCGTAATCTGGTAGCACGCTACGGCGCCTACCCGGTGGTTTGGTGCCTGGCCGGAGAAGGTACAATGCCTTATTATCTCTCCAAGAATAAAGAAAAAGACGGCCAATTCCAGAAGAAGGGTTGGACTGAAATAGGTAGATACGTCCGCGAAATTGACCCGTACCGGCATCCCATCACCATCCATCCTAGTTCCAGCGCCCGGCAAACCGTGGAAGACCCGGCGGTGCTGGATTTTGATATGCTTCAGACCGGGCACGGTGACCGCACTTCGTTACCCAACACCGTCGAACGCGTCAGCGAGGCATATCAGACCACGCCGGTCATGCCGGTCATCAACGGCGAGGTCTGTTACGAAGGTATCGGCGAGGCATGCCGACAGGAGGTTCAGCGAATGATGTTCTGGGCATCTATTTTGAACGGAGCCGCCGGTCACACGTACGGTGCCAACGGCATCTGGCAGGTGAATACACGGGACAAACCTTTTGGTCCATCACCGCATGGTATGTCCTGGGGAAACACACCTTGGGAAGAAGCGTTTCAACTGCCTGGTTCAACCAACCTCTCTATGGCGAAGCAACTCTTGGAACGATATCGCTGGTGGCAATTTGAACCTCATCCGGAATGGGTTGAACCGCACTGGAGTAAAGAAAACTATTTTGCACCTTATGCGGCCGGTATTTCCGGAGAGGTACGAATTATCTTTATTCCTTTGCCCTGGGGGGCGCCGGGCATAAAAGGTATCGAGCAAGATATTCGCTATCATGCTTTTCTCTTTAACCCAACCAACGGTAAGGAGCAGGAAATAGGTCCGGTTATACCGGATAAAAATGGTAATTGGGATATGCGTGAATTATCTTCAGCCACCAATACCACCCGTCTTATGCCGATTTACCAGGACTGGGTTCTGGTACTGGAACGAATTAAAGAGACAAAAAGATGAATGACCGCGAGCGATTTCTCAACGTAATGAACTACAAGCCGGTTGACCGCTGTGTTTACGGTGTCTGGACCGGCGCCTGGCCGGAGACGATTGAACGCTGGAAGACCGAGGGTTACGACCCGGATAACCCGCCCCGGTTTGATATTGACCGCTGGGAATGGCAGAGCGGCTGGTTCTTCCCTAATCCGCCCTTCGAAAAGAAGATATTCTCCGAAGACGCGGAAACGGTTCTTTTCACCTGAAAATCACCTTCCCTCCTTACTTATGGTTACCGTTTTAGTATTATGGTAGAACGAGCCAGTTAGAGATAAAAAATTTCACCTGCGTGCTTTTGAAAAGCAACATTCCTTTGTTCTTAAAACTGGCTGAAG
>JAHJUB010000156.1 GCA_018829455.1 Candidatus Omnitrophota bacterium | reverse complement strand
TTACGTAATCCAGCCCAATAAAGATAAGACCTGCCTATTCTGCCGGGTGATACGGGAAAAGAACGACCGAAAGAATCTGATTGTTTTCCGCGGTAATGAAGCATTCATAATCTTAAACCGTTTTCCCTACAATAACGGGCATCTGATGGTTGTTCCCAACCGGCACTTGAAAGACCTGTCGGCGCTGAAACCGGAAGAAGCGAAGGAACTATTCTCTCTGATTAAAATGGCAAATGAGGGATTGAAGAAAGCGCTGAAACCGGAAGGTTTAAACGTTGGTCTTAATATGGGTAAGGCCGCCGGCGCCGGAATCGCCGGTCATCTTCACATACACGTCATCCCCCGCTGGGTTGGAGACACCAATTTTATGCCGGCGGTCAGCGGCATCAAATCCCTGCCGGATTCTTTGGATGCGCTTTACGACGAATTGAGCCATGTCTTTCATCGCTGATTTTCACATTCATTCTAAATATTCCCGTGCTACCAGCCTGAATATGGACCTGGAGCACCTGGCCCGGTCGGCCCGGGAAAAAGGAATATCCCTGGTCGGAACCGGGGATTTTACCCATCCGGTTTGGTTTCAAGAACTGAAAAAAAAGTTGCAACCGGTCGCAGACGGGATTTATGCTTACCAGGGGCTCAGGTTTATCCTGACCGCGGAGGTCTGTAATATTTTTCCCAGCTGTAATTCCATCAAAAGAATACACAACGTTATTTTTTTGCCGGACCTGGAGGCCGCGGAACGGCTTTCGCTGAAACTCGCTGCCTACGGCAGCCTGGGTTCTGACGGACGTCCGATGCTGCAGCTTTCCGCTGACGACCTGATTGGCCGGGTAAAAGATGTTGCCGAATTCGGTTTTGTGGTCCCGGCCCATATCTGGACTCCTCACTTCTCTCTTTTTGGCTCCAACAGCGGTTTTAACCGAATTGAAGATTGTTTTCCCAAAAGATTGTCGGAAGTATTTGCTCTGGAGACCGGCCTTTCTAGCGACCCGGCGATGAATTGGCGGCTTTCCGGTCTGGACGCCTATTCCCTGATATCAAATTCCGACGCTCATTCACCGGCCAAAATCGGCCGGGAGGTCAACGTTTTCAGCGAAGCTCTTAATTACCGTGAAATTTTTGACGTTCTGAAAACAAAAGACAAGAAGAGATTTTTATACACCGTGGAGTATTTTCCGGAAGAGGGGAAATATCATTACGACGGACATCGCGCTTGCAAATCCTCTATTCCGCCGGAGAAAGCCATTGCCAACAAAAACCTCTGCCCGGTTTGCGGCCGGAAAGTCACCGTGGGCGTGCTGCACCGGGTCTTAGAGTTGGCGGACCGGCCGGAAGGCGCCGTTCCGGAAAACAGCATTCCTTTTCAACGAATGGTGCCCCTTGACCAGATTATTGCCTTTGTTCTAAAGAGACCGGTGGACAGCCCGGTGGTCAAAGAGAAATACCAGAAACTGGTCCGTAACCTGGCTCCGGAATTTGAAATTCTGCTCTCGTTGCCGGAATCGGAGATTGAAAGCAAAGCGGAACCGGAGATAGCGGCCGCCATTATTTCGGTGCGCCGGGGCAGAGTTAAGGTA
Organism: Candidatus Omnitrophota bacterium; assembly: GCA_018829455.1. GTDB lineage: Bacteria > Ratteibacteria > UBA8468 > MWAK01 > MWAK01 > JAHJUB01. Next base: position 6,865 of record JAHJUB010000156.1, on the reverse strand, counting down.
GAACCCGGTTACGACGGCGAATTCGGCAAAGTGGAAATAATGCCGGAATCCGCCGTAAAGCAACCAACGCTTTTTTAAGGACGCAGATAAAGATTGTAGTTGCCGAGCTTGCTCGGCGCTGTTATTTTATGTAGGGGAGGGGCTATGTCCCTTCCCAAAGCGACCCTGAAAGGGTCGCACTACAGTGGGCGGGGATGTAACCCCGCCCCTACATTAAAAGAGCCCGGCAAGCCGGGCGACTACAAAATGAATTTTTATGCTGACTCTTTTAACACCGCTATACTACTTACTTTCGGAAGGCCGGCGGCTTCTTTATCAGAAAGGTTTTTTGGAAAAAGTCCGGGTCCCGGCCCTGGTGGTCAGCGTCGGTAACATTACCACGGGTGGAACCGGAAAGACCACCGTCACCCAATATCTGGCTAACTATTATCTAAAGCAGGGAAAGCGGGCAACGGTTATCAGTCACGGTGTCAGCGGCTGCCGCAAAGGTCTGGTTATTTCCGACGGAAAGAGTATTTTAACAGACATACGACAGGCCGGAGACGAGGCTTATCTTCTGGCGCGAAACCTGACCGGTATCCCGGTTCTGTCGGGCCGGCGCCGCGAGATTCAGGCGCAGATTGCCTGTGAAAAGTTTGGCGCTGAAGTCATTATTTTGGACGACGCTTTCCACGCCCTGCGCCTGCGCCGCGATCTAGAAATCCTGGTCTTTAATTGCTTGAGCCGTCTGGGAAACGGCCGTCTCTTGCCGGCCGGACCTTTGCGGGAGCCGTTGGCCAATATTCGCCGGGCCGACGTTATCTGGCTTAATCAGACAGACCTGGTTAGCGAAAAAGAGGTGGATAGTTTTCGGAAGGAACTGCTCCGGTTCAATCCGACGGCATCGGTGGTTAAAAGCCATTATCATTACCGAAGGTTTCGTTCCTTATCCGGAGAATCGGTATCTCTTGAAGACCTGGCCGGTAAAAAGGTATGGCTCTGCGCCGCAATCGGCGAACCGCAGAGTTTTATCAAAAAAATGGAAAAAACAGGGGTTCTGGTGGTCGGGGTTACTCTTTTCGCAGACCATCATTTTTATTCGGTGGAAGAGGCACAGAAAATTCCCCTGAAAGAGGCGGATTTTTTAGTTATTACCGAAAAGGACAGCGTCCGTTTCCCTTCGGTTAAACTTTTAAAGCCGGTTTTGTATCCGGAAATTGAATTAGTGGTTGTAGGGGCGCCATTTACGTGTCCGCCGAAGCCTTGGCGTAGGCGGATGGCGACCCCTACATTAAATATTTGATTTTTTTATATGCTGATTATTCCGGCAATTGACATTCTGGAAAAACGGCTGGTGCGCCTGACTCAAGGTGATTATCAGCAGGTAACCGATTACGGGCTTTCACCTCAGGAGACGTTCCGGAAATATGCCGAGGCCGGGGCACTACGTATCCACCTTGTTTTTTTAGGCGCGGCCCGGGAAGGTCTGCGACCGTTGGAAGAAGACCCGATTCTGTTGGATATTCTAAAAGAAAGAAAACGGTTGGGTGTTCAGGTGGAAGTGGGTGGCGGTATCCGAACAATATCTGAGATACAACGCCTTCTGGGTTGGGGGGTTGACTACGTCATTCTGGGAACAGCTGCCATTCTGGATGCAATCAAGATTAACGAGCAACGTCTTAAGATTAATTATCCCAAATCACCGGGTGATTTTATCGCGGAATCTGACCTGCCCCATTCCAGCCTTATCCAGGACGTAGTGCGCGCCGGACTCATTGAAAAAGTAATCATCGGTCTGGATTGTAAGAAAGGCGCCGTGGCGATAAATGGTTGGGAGTTAACCCTGCCGCCCCGGCCGGAGAAGATGGCCGAAAATTTCCAGGAGTTGGGTTTTCGTCAAATGGTCTTCACCTCGGTTGAACAGGATGGCACCCTGTTGGGCCCGGATGCAGCGGGAACGAAACAACTGGCGCAAGCAGCGCCGAAAATTTCATTAATTGCCGCCGGCGGCATCGGAAGTGAAGAAGATATTGCCAAACTGGTTCAACTAAACATACCCAACCTTAAAGGAATCATCGTCGGTAAAGCGCTTTACGAAAAAAAGGTTGACCTGCAGAAAGCGATTCGTCAATATCAATGAAAAGATTTTTCTGGCTGCTGTTTTTTCTTGTATTTGCCTTAAATCCGGTTAAGATTCAATCTGAGCCGGTTGCGGTTAAGGTAATTTTTGACAAGCAGTATTATCCGGCGGCTTTGAAGGTAATTGAAGAGGCGAAAGAGTCAATTAATTTTGCCATTTTCCAAATTCGCTATTACCCGGAGTACCCTCAAAGTCCTTCCAATCTTTTAATTGACGGGTTGGTTCTGGCCGCTAAAAGAGGCATAAATGTTGAGGTGTGCCTGGAGCAGTCAAAAGGGTATCTTCAGGAAAATACCCTGGATAACTTAAAGGTTGCCTACAAACTTATTAACGGCGGGGTGAAGGTTTACCTGGATAATCCAAAAAAAACATTGCACGCCAAGTTTTTAGTGGTTGACCGGCGCCTGGTCCTTCTGGGCAGCGCCAACTGGTCATACCGGTCTCTTAATGATAATTGGGAAACGAATTTACTGGTTGATTCACCTAAAATAGCCGAAGAGCTGTTTGTCTATTTTGAAACGATAAAAAAAGATTCCAAACTTTTTAAACCATGAGAATAGGAATCGGTTCTGATATTCACCGCCTGGTTAAAGGAAGACCACTGGTTATTGCCGGAGTAAAGATTCCGTTTGTCAAAGGGCCGCTGGGTCATAGCGACGGCGACGTGCTCTGCCACGCCATCGCCGATGCCATACTGGGCGCGATGGCTTCCGGAGATATCGGAACTCATTTTCCGGACACCGACCCTAAATGGAAAGGCGTTTCCGGTCTGGAGTTGTTGGAAAGAACCAGAAAGATAGCCGTCCGGAAAAAGATGAAGATTGTGCAGGTAGATACCATTTTGGTCTGTCAGCAACCCCCGCTCTCCCCTTTCCGAGATGAAATACAAGCCGGGATAGCCGGTGTTTTGAAGATAGGTGTGGGAATGGTCGGCGTCAAATTCAAAACCAACGAAGGCCTATCTGAAGTCGGAAAAGGTCAGGCAATCTCTTCATTCGCCATCGTCACATTAGTAAAATACATAAAAACGTAGTGCGACCCTTTCAGGGTCGCTGGTACACGGGGAGTAAATAATGAGAGTAAGGTTTGCGCCAAGTCCAACCGGATATCTGCACATCGGAAATGCCAGAACCGCACTTTTCAATTACCTTCTGGCTCGTAAGGACAAAGGTTCTTTCGTTTTACGCATTGAGGATACCGATACGGAACGAAGCAAGCCGGAATACGAAAAGATAATTTTAGAGGACCTGGCCTGGCTGGGTCTGGATTGGGACGAAGGTCCGGATGTCGGCGGCCCTTTCGGCCCTTACCGGCAGTCGGAACGTCTTGAGAGATATCAAGAGTCAGCACAGCGTTTGCTGAAGGAGGAAAAGGCTTACCTCTGTTACTGCGCGCCGGAAGAACTGGAGGCGATGCGCCAGGCGCAGATGCAGCGTAAGGAGAGCCCACGCTACGACAACCGCTGTCGCTCGCTTACCTCAGAACAGCGCGCCGCTTTTGAAAAAGAAGGCCGAAAACCGGTTGTCCGATTCCGGTTGCCGGAAAGAAAAGTCACTTTTAATGATTTAATCCGTGGTGATATCACTTTTGATACTGCTTTGATGGGTGACCTGATAATCATGAAATCGGACGGTAAGGCGGCTTTTCACTTTGCGGTGGTCCTGGACGATATCGCTATGGAAATAACGCACGTATTTCGCGGTGAAGACCACATCTCCAACACACCCCGGCACATACTTCTTTTTGAAGCATTCGGTAAAAGACCGCCTTTTTTTGCTCATATGGCTATGACCCTTGGTCCGGACGGCAGCCGACTCTCCAAGAGACACGGCGCCACCTCACTGCGTGAACTGAGAAGCCAGGGGTTCCTGCCGGAAGCGATATTCAACTATCTGGCGCTTTTGGGTTGGGGAACCACCGAGGATAAAGAAATATTTACGCCGGCCGAATTGATTCAGGAATTCAGTCTGGAACGGTGCAAAGAGGGAGCGGCCATCTTTGATATGGCAAAATTGACCTGGATGAATGGACTTTACTTCCAGAAGGCGGATTTAAGCCGGTTGGTGGATTTAAGCCTGCCTTTCCTGCAGGAGGCTGGCCTGGTTTCCGAAACGGTTCTCCCGAAAGAAAGGGAGTATCTTGCCCGAGTCATTACCGTTCTGGGTGAGCGCGTTAAGAAATTTTCCGATTTGCCGGGAGCCGCCGGAATATTTCTGAAGGACGAGATTGAATATGATGCTCAGGCAAAAGCAAAAATCTTGCAGAAAGAAGGCGTGGGAAAAATACTGACTGACCTAAACCAACTGCTGGCAAACGAGGCTGATTTTTCTACGGCCAATCTGGAGAAAGTCATCCGCGATTACTGCGTCAATCAAAATCTGAAGACAAGCGCGGTCTTTCATCCGCTGCGGGTGGCCGTAACCGGGCAAACGGTGGGACCCGGTCTTTTTGAAACACTATCCTTGATAGGTAAAGAAAAGACGCTCCACCGGTTACAAACCATGAATCAAACAATTAAAATGTAGGGGAGGGGCTACGTCCCCTCCCACCGCGGGCGGGGATGCAACCCCGCCCCCTACAAAAGAAAAACACCATGGCACTACAATTCTGGAATACGTTAAAACGAAAAAAAGAGGAATTTCGGCCTCTTCAGCCCAACCGGGTTGGCCTCTATACCTGTGGACCAACCGTCTATGACTTTGCCCATATCGGCAACTTACGCGCTTATATCTTTGAGGATATTCTGAGACGCTATCTGGAATATTGCGGGTATGCCGTCAATCACATCATGAACATCACCGACATAGACGACAAGACCATCAAACGCAGCATCGAAGAAAATGTATCTTTAACCGAATATACCCGGCGATACGAAAAGGCGTTTTTTGAGGACCGGGACATCCTGAGAATCAAACCAGCCACGCTATATCCCCGCGCCACCGAGCATATACTGGAGATGGTTGAGATAATTAAAAAATTGACCGAAAAAGGTTATACTTACCAGAAGGATGGCTCTATCTATTTTTCCATCGAGCGTTTTCCCGGTTACGGCAAACTATCCGGAATAGACCTTTCATCTCTAAAAAAAGGCGCGCGGATTGAGAGCGACGAATACGAAAAAGAAGACGTCAGGGATTTTGTTCTTTGGAAAAAGAGCAAGATAGGTGAACCATCGTATGATACCGAAATCGGTCCGGGCCGGCCCGGCTGGCACATAGAATGTTCGGCGATGAGCATGAAGTATCTCGGCAAAACGTTTGATATCCATACCGGCGGAGTTGACAATATCTTTCCCCACCACGAAAATGAAATTGCGCAGAGTGAGGCGGCCAACGGCAAACCATTCGCTTGCTACTTTCTGCACTGCGCTCATCTCCTGGTAAACAACGAGAAGATGGCTAAGAGCAAGGGAAACTTTTTTACGCTGCGGGACTTGCTTGACAAAGGTTACGACCCGGTATCTATCCGGTATCTGCTCCTTTCCGTCCACTATCGCAGCCCGTTGAACTTCACTCTGGAGGGATTGGAAGCCGCCAAAAATGCGGTGGAAAGAATTCAAAATTTTTACCGGCGGTTACGGCTAATCCCAGGAGGTATAACTGGTGTATCGCCTGTTACGGAAAATGTTGACCAGGCAATAACCAAACGAATTATCCAGGCTGAAAAGGAGTTTAAGGAAGGATTGGATGATGACCTGAATATGCCGGTAAGTCTGGCATCGCTCCATAACCTGATTACCGACTTTAACCCGAAACTGGAAAAAGATGCGATAAACGAGACGGAAAGTAATTTAATTTCCAATTACATCAAAGAAATTGACGATGTTTTGACCATTTTGCGGGAAGAAAAAATGGAATTGACCGCGGAAGAAGAGACCCTAATTTCCGAAAGGGAAACGGCCCGTAAAAAGAAAGATTTTGCGAAAGCCGACGCCATCCGCAAAGACCTTGAAGGGCGCGGTATCATCGTCGAAGACACCCCGGCCGGACCCAGAATAACCAGAAAACAAAAACATGCCTGCCTGGCTGATTAAAGATAAGGTTTTTGACCTTACCCGGCCCAGGATTATGGGTATTCTTAACCTGACGCCTGATTCTTTTTCCGGAGACGGTTTCTATTCGGACCGGCAGAAAGCATTGGAACGCGCTTTTTTAATGGAGGATGAAGGCGCGGACATCATTGATATTGGCGCGGTATCAACCCGTCCTGGCAGTCCTCCCGTCTCTGAGGACGAAGAATTGAGAAGGTTGATGCCTGCTTTGGAAGAAATCTGCGTTAAAACCCGGATTCCGGTTTCCGTAGATACCTGCAACGCAAGGGTGGCTGCGGAAGCGCTTAAAATCGGCGTTTCTATCGTTAATGACATAACGGCCGGGGGAGACCGGCGCATTCTGAATCTGGCCGCAGAGAATAAGGCCGGTTTAGTCCTGATGCATATGCAGGGAACCCCTGCCACCATGCAGGATAACCCTTCTTATCGGGACGTAATTGCGGAAATAAGTCAGTTTCTGGCGGAAAAAATAGCAGAGGCAACGAAATCCGGAGTTTCCGAAGAACAGATTGTAATTGACCCGGGTATCGGTTTCGGTAAAACCCTGGAGCATAATTTGACCATCCTGAAAAGGCTTAATGATTTCGCGGAACTTTCCCGGCCTATCCTGGTGGGTTTATCCCGTAAAGGATTTATCGGTAAAATTACCGGTCTATCAGTTAATGAGAGGTTGGAAGGCACCATTGCCGCGGTAG
>JAHJUB010000166.1 GCA_018829455.1 Candidatus Omnitrophota bacterium | reverse complement strand
GGCATCATGAAAAAGGGCTTTGAGACCATGAAAAATTATGACATCGGCCTTGGTGCTGCACCGATCACCTTTACTACCACAGATCATCGACCAGGGACCGGCTGCATCGTTCAGGAATGGAAAAATGGCAAGTTTCAGGAAGTGGCGAACGTTGACCTGAAAAAGCGCTGGCCGGACAAATGGGAAAAAGAATGGTTAGGATGGTAATGAACCTAAACGACACCCTTGGAGGTTAGGCTTTTGGAAGCAGCAGAGGCTATACTGAAAATAAACAATATTGAGGTCAAGTACCATGAGGTCATCCTGGTGCTCAAGGGGGTCTCTATCGAGGTTCCCCGGGGGGGCATCGTGGCTCTTCTTGGCGCCAACGGCGCCGGGAAAAGCACTACCCTGAAGGCCATCTCCGGTCTGTTAAAGGTGGAAGATGGCGAGGTGACGGATGGGGCCATCGAGTATGAAGGGAAACCCATACACCACGAAAAGGCGGCCAATATTGCCAAGTGGGGGATTATCCAGGTTATTGAGGGCCGTAGGGTGTTCGAGCACCTGACCGTGGAGGAAAATCTCAAGGTAGGGGCTCACCTGAGAAAGACCGGCTCAGTGAAAGAAGGCCTGGACATGGTCTACCATTACTTCCCCCGGCTCATAGAGAAACGGGATGAGATCGCCGGGTTTATAAGCGGCGGTGAACAGCAGATGGCGGTGGTGGGAAGGGCCTTGATGACTGAGCCGAAATTAGTGCTGCTCGATGAACCCTCAATGGGCCTGGCCCCCATGCTCATACATGAGATCTTTAATATCCTTACCAAACTCAATAAAAAGGAGAAGATTTCCATTCTCTTAGTGGAGCAGAATGTGAAACTGGCCCTGACCGTGGCGCCCTATGCCTATGTCATGGAGACGGGCAGGATAGTTATGGATGATACCTCTGAAAAATTGAGCGAGAACGAGGATATTAAGGACTTCTATCTCGGTATGGGCAAGAAGGGTGAAAAAAAGAGCTTTCGTGATGTAAAACACTACAAGCGAAGAAAAAGGTGGTTAAGTTAACCGGTAACCTATTCCGTGTCGGAGAGGGGCGCAGAATTCGCAGTTGATGACGTCTTCAATTCCGCATTCCGCATTCCGCATTCCGCATTCGAAAATGGAGGTTCTACTATGAATAAAAAAATGGTTTTGATGACCGCGCTGATTTTCGGCCTTGGTGTGGTTCTTGCTTCCTGTACCGGCGTACAGGTAAAACCCGCCGAGACCAATTTCAAGGACCCGGTGATAACATTGGAATCTTTTGAGGTTCCTCAGTATGATGGATATGCATATTATGCTGGTAAGGTCAAGCCTACCAAAGGTGAGGCAGCCGACCGCGGTACATTCTTGGCTTTAAGTTTTGTCTTTAACATTGAAAACCCTAACCCTTATCCTATTCTGCTGGAAGAGATAAAATATTCAGTCGTCTTTGACAATGACTTTGTCATGATCACTACCAATGACCAGGTTGAGAACTGGATTCCGCCAGGCAAGACCGATCAAGTAAGAGTCACGACTCTGATTACCACGCGTTCTGCCCTGGTTGGGCTAATGCTTGCAAATGCCGTTACGCTAAAGAACAAAGGCTGGGACATGTGGGAGACCCTCGAAAAATGGTGGAAAGGGGTCCCTGAGCAAACTGTTCCTGTCTCTGTGACCGAGGGCGCATTCGCCTTTTCGGCTAACGGTGTATACAAAGTTATCCCGTATATGGCTACAATACCCGCCATGTAGCTGATGGCTGTGAAATGAGGGGTCAGGCCCAGTTTCAGGCCTGACCCTTTTTTAAATGATTTTATAGTGAGGTTATTCATATGGGACTCTATGATTTCACTTTTTATGATCTCATAAATCGCAATGCCGTCTCGTTTAAAGAAAAAGACGCATGGTTTGAGGTGGATGATAACCGGACCCTGACCTTTTCACAATACAAGGAAAAGGTGGATCGTTTGGCATTTGGTATTCAAAAAGCAGGGATCAAGAAGGGAGACCGCATTGGGGCCCTGGGAAAGAACAGTCTCGAATACTTCCTGCTCTATGGCGCGGCCGCTGCTCTCGGCGCTATTATGCTGCCTATTAACTGGAGGCTTTCTGCTGACGAGGTGGGGTATAACCTGAATGATTGTGAACCCAAACTGCTGTTTGTGGACTCCGACTTTCAGGAAACCGTCGAGGGACTGAAGGATAAGCTTCAGTCTGTTGAAAAATATTTCAACCTGGGGCCGGGTGGCGGCAAATTTTCAGACTTTGATTCCCTGATGGATAACCAGGGTGATTTCCAGGAAGCAGAGGTCTCCACTGACGACGGTTTTGTTATTATCCATACGGCAGCCGTTACCGGGAGTCCCAGGGGAGCCTTATTGAGTCACGGTAATGTCCTGTGTGCGGATATGCATGTAGATTATATTTGCGGTCTCACATCACAGGATGTCCATCTTAATGTGCTTCCCCTTTTT
>JAHJUB010000155.1 GCA_018829455.1 Candidatus Omnitrophota bacterium | reverse complement strand
GTTTTTATACACTACAATGCCCCTTTTGTACTTCCGGTTTTCCAAATCCCTTGTGTATCAATTGATTCCGAAAAACGGATTTGTAAAAATACCGAATTTCGGGGAGTTACTGTGGAACTTGGGTTAGCGTAGGCAGGCTATGGCGGACACAGTGAATCGAGCCCCTACATATCCAACGGGAGGACTTTGTATGATGATTAAAGCAGAAGAAAAAAAGATAATGCGAAACCTGGCAAAAAAGGTTCAGGAGATAACCACCTATCCCGAACAGGAAGAGAAACGGAAAGCCTGGGTGAACCATAATGCCCTGGTAAAAGGAATTCCGATGATTCTCTGTTTCCCGGAGGGCGCCTGGCGGGAACTGCTTCCGCCGGGAACCCTTAAAACTTCTGACCCGATACTGCAAGAATGGGAACAACGGTTGCGGATGATAATCTACACCCACGAAATTATCAAGGACGACCAGGTTTTTGACCCTTTCTTCAACATCGGTTGGATACATAAACAGACCGGGTGGGGAATGGAAATTCCGCAACACCGGACCAGCGATTTAGGCTCATTCCGTTGGGACCCGCCCTTAAAGGAGACCGGCGACCTTAAGAAACTCCGGCCCAACCGGATTGAAGTGGACGAGGCCGAAACATGCAAATGGGTCGAGGTTGCCAATGACCTCTTCGGCGACATCCTGCCGGTAAGAATCCGCGGAAATGTTCTGGGGTCATTGAGTTTCACGCGCGCGGCCGTGATGCTGCGCGGGCTGGACCAATTAATGATGGATATGTACGATAACCCGGACTGGCTGCGGGATTTCGTAACCTTCTTGCGGAATGCAACTGTTGATTGGTTAAATTCACTTGAATCCGGCGGTTATCTTTCGCTGAATAACGAGGCGGATTACGTGGGTTCAGGCGGCCTGGGCATCACCCGGGAACTACCCCGGATTGCCGGTTACCAACCAGCCAATGTCAGATGTTCAGACATGTGGGGTTTTGCCGAAGCCCAGGAACTGGTTGGCGTCTCTCCAGAGATGCTTTACGAATTCTTCTTGAAATATATGCTGCCTATCCTGGAAAGGTTCGGCTTGAATTGTTACGGGTGCTGTGAGCCGGTGCATGACCGACTTCAAGTAATTAAGAAGATTCCAAACTTACGCCGGATTTCCATTTCAGCCTGGGCTGACGTCAAACGGTCCGCTCAGGAATTAAAGGATAAGTACATCTTTTCTTATAAGCCCAACCCGGCCGCTCTGGCGGCATTCAAAATAGACAAAGAGACAATCAGGAAAGACCTGGTCCGGGTTATGAAAGAAATGAAAGAGCACGGCTGCATCCCTGAGGTCGTAATGAAAGACACCCATACCGTAAGGAATGAACCCCAACGGATACAGGGATGGGTCCAGATTGCCAAGGACGCCCGAAACGAAGTCTACTATTGACATTGGGTTTAAAGAGGTATAAAATTGAGGAGAATACAAAAAGATAAAATCCTGTCCTGTGCGCCAGGAGTCTTTCCCTGAGCCAACACTCTTCTCTCGGGAGTCAGGATTAAGATGCAGACCTCATGCCCCTGAAAAGGGGAAGGGGAAAGCGCCTTGCGATGACACCCACCTATTGGAAGGGTTCAGCGGATTTACTCCAACGGCAGGACGGGATTTTTTTGTTTATTCTGCGGTAATCCCTGAACCCCATGGATACCCTCTTTCCCGAAGCCGAAAAAAAAGACCTTAAAGACGCGCCGCTATCCCTCCGGATGCGTCCGAAAACCCTGGAGGAGTTTGTCGGCCAGGCGGAAATTTTAGGCGAGGGTAAACTCCTTTCCCGGGCCATCCTCTCCGACCGGGTTGCCTCCATCATCATTTTCGGGCCGCCGGGAACCGGCAAAACCACCCTGGCGCACATAATCGCCAACCACACCCGGGGTGTCTTTGAACAGCTGAACGCGGTGACCGCCGGCGTCGTAGATATCCGCCAGGTACTCTCCGGAGCCAGGGAAAGAAAGCGAAAACTGAATCGCAAAACTATCCTCTTCGTGGATGAAATCCACCGCTTCAACAAGGCCCAGCAGGACGCCTTCATGGAAGACGTGGAAGAGGGAAACATCGTCCTGGTCGGCGCAACCACCCACAACCCTTTCTTCGCCCTGAATACCCCCCTGCTCTCCCGGTCCCAGGTCTTTGAACTGAAAACGCTCACCGACCAGGACATCGCTATGATTCTCAAACGGGCGCTGGCGGATAAGGAATCCGGCCTGGGCAACTACCGGGTGGAAATTGTTGATGACGCTTTTCAACATCTGGCAAAATCCGCGGAAGGCGACGCCAGACGGGCGCTTAATTCTCTGGAGGTGGCGGTCTTGACCACTCCGGCTGATTCCGAAGGCATAATCCGCATTGACCGAAACATCGCCCGGGAAGTTACGGCTAAAAAAATAATCCGCTATGACCGGGTTGAAGACGAGCATTTTGACACCATCTCGGCTTTCATTAAAAGCGTGCGCGGCTCTGACCCGGACGCGGCGTTGTACTACCTGGCTAAGATGCTGGAAGGCGGCGAAGACCCGCGTTTCATCGCCCGGCGCCTGGTAATTCTGGCATCCGAAGATATCGGCAACGCGGACCCGGCTGCGCTCCCGATTGCGGTCAGCGCCTTCCAGGCAGCCGATTTCATCGGGATGCCGGAAGCAAGAATCCCGCTTGCCCAGGCAACCACCTATCTTGCCTGCGCGCCGAAGAGTAACGCCGCTTACCTGGCGCTGGAAAAGGCCTCCGAAGACGTCCGGGAAGGAAAAATCCTGCCCACACCCGCCTACCTACGTGTCGGCAGTTACAAAGGAGCTGAAACCCTGGGACGGGGCCAGGGCTATAAATATCCCCATCAATTCCCGGGTCACTTCGTGTCCCAGGCATACCTTTCGGAAGAACGGCGTTATTACTTCCCCACGGAAGAAGGGAAGGAAAAGGAGATTAAAACCAGGATGGAAAACCTGAAAGAACTTAAAAAAGCACTGGACCGGAAGATGGAAATGCGGTTTGCCGCCCGCAAAAAACGGGAAGCCCTTCCGGAAAAAGAAGTTGCCGCGCGGAGCGAACGCATCAAAAAGTGCGTCCTGCACGACCCGGATTTTAACAAAGCCGAGGTTATCGTTCTTTACGCCTCCTTCCGTAACGAAGTAAACACCATGAATTTAATCAAAGAGGCATTAAGTGTGGGCAAAAAAATCGGGCTGCCCAGAACCAATACCCGAACCCGGTCGCTTACTTTCTACCTGATAAAAAACCTATCTGACCTATCAGCCGGCGCCTACGGAATTCCGGAACCAAACGAAGACTGCAAACTGCTGCCGGCCTCTGAAATAGACCTGGTCATCATGCCCGGAATCGCCTTTGACGAAACCGGCTGCCGCATCGGGTTCGGCGGCGGATATTACGACCGTTTCCTCTCTCAAGTACCGCCGGCAATCAAAAAAATTGCGCTCGCCTATGAGTTTCAAATCCTGAAAGAAAAGATACCGGACTTGGCAAAAGACGCGAAAATTGATAAAATAATAACCGAAGAACGCATTATAGTTCCGTAACACTCTTTTCTAAAATGTAGTTTTTTGTCATCCTGAGCCGGTAGGGCAGGCGTCCCGCCTGTCGATATCATAGCGCGACCCTATAAGGGTCGCCTGTAGAGGTCGGATTCATCCGACCCGCGGGCTCGATGAATCGAGCCCCTACTAAAAAAGGCGACATCAAAGCGTAAAAAAAATTGTCATTCCCGCAGATAATAAGCGGGAATCCACACCTTAAAAGATTAGATTCCCGATCTAAACATTCGGGAATGACAGCATTTTGTCGGGGCGTAGCTCAGCCCGCCAGAGGCGGACTGAAGGGATGAGAGAAGGGGCGAAGCCCTTTCTAGTACTACTCCGACATATAAATCTTGTTAATAATCAAAGATTGTGATATGCTATACACATGGCGAACGAAAACATTACACTTCGGGGTATCGACGATTACATGGCACCATTTGCGCCGTTC
>JAHJUB010000154.1 GCA_018829455.1 Candidatus Omnitrophota bacterium | reverse complement strand
GCAGTTCCACTTCCTTGACCTCCACGATGCTGACCTTAATTCCCCAGGGGTCGGTCTGCTGGTCAATTATCTGTTGAAGTTTTTGGTTAATCTTCTCCCGTTCCGAGAGCAAATCGTCCAGTTCCGACTGGCCCAGGACGCCGCGCAGGGTCGTCTGGGCAATCTGCATCGTCGCCAACTGGTAATTTTCCACCTCAACCACCGCCTTGCACGGGTCCAGCACCCGGAAATAGACCACCGCATTGACCTTCACCGGAACGTTATCCCTGGTGATAATCTCCTGCGGGGTAACGTCAAAAGTAACGGTGCGTAGACTAATCTTTACCATCCGGTCCACAATCGGAATCAGGAAGAAAAGACCCGGACCCTTGGCGCCGATGAGGCGTCCCAGCCGAAAAATTACGCCCCTTTCATACTCATTAACAACTCGAATCATGTTGGAAATAATAATCAAAAACACTACTCCCAAAAATATCCACATACCCATTTTACCTCCTTTGGCCGCTGTAGCGTAGACGCCGTTGCGGCAAAGCCGCTCAGTATGAGGCGTCTTGCAAACGCGAAGGTGGCCTTTGTAACCGTAAAATCCTTAACGAACGGTTCTACTGCCGGGCTTCACCAACGGAACCTGCTGCCGGCAGAGCAAACAGTCATCCGGCGGAAAGGTGGTTAAAGGAAGCTGCAGGAGGACTTCCTTCCGCACTCCAAAATCTACCGGCTGATTGCTCCGCTCGGCAACCGCAGCCACCCCGCAGACTTCCGCCTGAAAAGATTCAACCATCGCTATCACCTCCCGGATAGAACCACCGGTAGTGATTACATCTTCTACCACCAGGACCTTTTCTCCTTTTCTGATTTCAAAACCACGGCGCAAACTGAAAAGGCCTGCCTGCCTTTCGGCAAAGATTGCCCGGCTGCCTTCCAAGCCGTTGGCCACCGCAAAAGCGATAACCACTCCGCCCAGGGCCGGACCGATAACAACTGAAACCGGTTCACCGCTGAAGCGTTTTGCCAGTTCTCCGCCGAGCAAAAGAGCCGTAGCCGGCTCCTGCAAAACAAGAGCGGTCTGCAGATACCGATCACTGTGCAGGCCAGAAGAAAGAAGAAAGTGGCCGGTCAGAAGGGCCTGGCTCGATTCAAATATTTTCAGAATTTCTGACTGTTCCACCCTCCCCCTTCCCTCGCCCCTCCCGCCTTCGCTAAAGCTTCGGCGGGCACAGCCCGCCAGCCAGGGGAGGGGAATTTTGGTTATTTGTGTTTATAAATCACCAGGCCGCTGGGAATTTTGGGATAAAAATAGGTGCTCTTGCGCGGCAGAATCACTTCTTTTTCCCAAACTTCGTGGAGCCGCCGGGGTAAAAGAGGCGGCAGAAAAAAAGCGACTCCGCCCTCCTGGTGCACCTTATCCAGGAGCGATTGCGCGTCCGGGTCAAAAGAAACCTCGTCATCGCTCCGGTTAAGGATTTGATTGATGATTGTCCGTTGCAAAAAAGAAACTTCTAATTCCTCTTTTTCGGGAATGGCAAAACGGAAAAATTTGCCGCCAACCGTTGCCCCGAGCCAACCGGAAGAAAGGTTACCCAGCAAACTCTTCAAATCCGGTTCCGGCAAGAATTTAAACCGCTCCCAAACCGGGGCGAGGTCCTGTTCCTTTACTCCGGGAAGATACCGGTGGAAAGGCAGAACCGTGGTGTCGTCCGAAAAGGAATTCAGAAAGTAAGTTAGAATAAATCCGCAGGATTCACTCCCCTTTTGCTTAAAATGCTGATAAGCGCTGCTGTAACGGTGGTGTCCGTCCGCGATAAAAACTTTCTGGCCGGAAAAAATTTCCGGCAACTCCAAAACCGGCTTTATCTTCCAGAGCGAAAACTTGACTCCGCGGTCATCCTCATAGGTAATAAACGGCGGCTCCTCTTCCACTTCGGCGGCAATGGCTTCCGCCGTCATCTTCTGGTCGCGGTACAGGATGATAATCGGGCAAAAATTGGCTTCCACTTCGCCGAGCAGTTGAAACTGTTCCTGTCTGATGCCGGGAATGGTCTCTTCGTGCGGATAGACGGAACCCTTCTTCAGTTCTTCCAATCCGAGCAGCGCAATCAGGCCCTTGCCGGTGCGCGGAAGACCGTTAAACTGATAGTCCTGCCGGCACCAGTAAAACACCGGCTCCTCATCCTGAAAAAAGACCGGCTGCTCCAGCCAACCCTGGAAATCCCGCTGCGCCGCCGCGAAACTTTCCGGCAGAACAAGACGCACGACGTTGTGGGGGCTACGGCCCAGCAGAATCTTTTTTTCCTCAGTAGAGATCACATCATACGGCGGCGCCAGAAGTTCCTGGCGCGAATTACGTTCGGGCCGGTAAAACAACCCTTTAAGGGGTGCGATTTTCGCCATAAATTAATCGAATAAGGTTTTCGCGCGTCATCTCCAAAAACTTTCTTGGTAATCCTCACCCGGAACAGTCAGATTCAAACTTCCCTGGCGAGGCAATCTTTTCAGGATATGGTTATCCCGCCGGATTTCAAAATAGAATTCAAGCCCGGAACCGGAAATTAGGTTCAGTTCCTTCCAGGGAAAAGCAACTTCAATAATCGTGTCCTGCGCAATCGGAAAAGAATAACTTTGCGGAATTATTTTACCATTTTCCGCCTTAAAACTCCATTGTCCGGCCGAACCGAAATTCAGCAAGAAGAGAAAACCATCCTCTTCAGCGCAAACCGGGTCTAAATCCAGCCTGAGGTAAAGGTTATCCCGGTCCCAACCAAAATAAAAATTCGTAACCACGGCCCCCTGCTGCTGATGCATCGCTCCGGAAAAAATACCTTCCACCAGATGACCGGCGCCCAGCCATTCATAATAACTGGTTATCCGACCGTCAATCTCCGGCTGAATCGGATTCTTGGGAAGACGGACTTCCCCTTTCTGGAATTCTTTGATGAATTTTTGTAAATCTTCCGGTTCCTTTTCACCCTGGAACCGGTAGAAATTAAGCAAAAATAACCGGAACAAAGCGTCAAATTCCTGGTCTCTTCCGGAATAATGTTCCGGGGAGAACCACCAGAACCAGTCGCTCCCTTCGGCGGCCAAAATAGAACTCCGGGCCGGTTCGCGAATCTCCTCAATCCGGCGCGCCTGCCGCGCTCTCGTCACCGCAGCCCAAGCAAAATCAGCCGCCGGATAACCGGACCAGATATGCAAATCCTGGTTAACCCAGGAACCGGTGTGGATGCGATTCAAGGGCAAGGTTCTGGTTTCGGACAGAGATTGACGGACGGTGCAAGTTCTAAATTCTTTCCGCTCGCTAAGCGCTGCGTACAAATCCGTCAGAAACGGTACGCCATTTACCGGGTAAGATTCCCAGGCATTCTCACCGTCCAGGATAATGTGGGCCGCACCCGGACCGTCTCCAAGTAGGTGTTTGATGCGCAAAAGGTCCGCGCAAAAATCGTCCGAGGCGGATTTTGCCTCTTGAAAGCGATAGGTAAAACCAATCTTATCGGAAATACGCTGGTCGCGAAAAATCACGTTAATCTTCCCGGCGTCGCTTTGATAGGTGTACGGCTGGTAAATACCTTCAGCCGGCAGTCCGCCGCTATCCCAGGAACGCCTCAAGATTCCTTCGTCGGTAGCGGTCCAGAGGAACCCTTCCCGCGTTAAAAGGTTAAGTGTTTCATTACTCACCGCGCCTTCCGAAGGCCAACAACCGGCCGGATCGCTCCCGAAAGTATCCCGGCAGAATTCCCGCGCCATCCGAACCTGCAAAGCAGCATCTTCGGGCAGGGGCTGAGGGCCGGAGAGAAGCAGCGGTAAAATGGGATGATAATAAGGGGAAGTTGAAATCTCAATCTGGCCTTCCTCCGACATCCTCTTCCACAAAGGAATGATTCTGGCTATAATTTCATACTGAAAATCAAGCAAGGCTGTCTTCTCCTCTTCGGTGTAATTGCGGCCTTTTCGAACAAGCTCCTTCAATATGCCTTCCTCCTGCCGCAGGGTTGGATGAAACCAGGCCAGGTTAAAAAGCACCTGGAGATCGCGCCATTCCGGCACCGAAAAATCACTTACCCTCTCCTCTAATTCTTCGCCGGAAGAGGTACGTCCCCTTTTACCTAAAAGTTGCCGGTAACGCGGGAATAACGTAACCATCGTCTCCCAGTTCAGAGAAAAGAAGTTGCGCAGAAGGAATAATTGCTCTTCGAAATTCAAGGTGTCGGCCGGACGGTAGCTTAAATCCAGGAATTCGTCTGATGCCCGGCGTTTCCGAATGTCAAGAATCTGCGCGGCTAAAACCGGCGTGATGTTAAACGTTGCCTTTATCTCCGAAAAGCGGCTTAAGGTAAGAGCAAAACCGTAATAATCTTTAATGGCATGCAGCCGCACCCAGGGCATCCGGTAAATTCCGGTAGCGTAATCCAGATAACAGGGCTGGTGGAAGTGCCAGACGAAGACAACCGGCAGAGGTTTGGACATTTTTTGTAGGGGCTCGATTCATCGAGCCCGCGGGCGCCATGAATGGCGCCCCTACGTTTTTATTACGGAGCGGTAGAGCGCCAAATACTTTTGGGCGGAGTTTGACCAGGAAAAATCAGAAGCAAAAGCGTTGGAAACCAACCTCGCCCAGACCTTTTTATTGCGGTAAACAGCGCCGGCTTTTTGAAGAGTATCTAACAAGTTCGCGGCTTTAGCCGGAACAAAACTGAATCCGTTTCCAATGGCGCCGTCAAAATTAAAGACCGAATCAGCCAGGCCGCCGGTCTCGCGCACAACCGGAATGGCGCCGTAGCGGAGGGCGATCATCTGGCCCAGACCGCAGGGTTCAAACAGGGAAGGCATTAGAAAAAAATCGGCGCCGCCGTAAATCCGGTGGGCCAATTCTTCATTATAACCGGGCCTGAACCCAAAAACGCCTTGATGTTTTTTGGCGGCTGATTCGAAAAATTTTTCATACTCCGGAAGCCCGCTGCCCAGGATAACCAAATTAAATCCCTGCTTCAAAATCTGCGGCAGCGTCTTCATTATCAAATCAAAACCTTTGGGCGGCACCAAACGGCTTACCACACCCAGGAGCGGATTATCCGATGGCTTCAAAAAAAACTGGCGGAACAATTCCGCCTTGTTTTCGGACTTCCCGGATAACCGGTCTTTTCCGTAATTCTTCTTAAGCAGCGGGTCTGTTTCCGGATTCCAATACTGGTAATCAATTCCGTTCAGGATGCCAATAAGGTCCTTGGCCCGTTTGCTTAAAACTCCTTCCAACTTCTGCCCAAACTCTTCGGTTTTAATCTCCTCGCTATACGTGGGGCTGACCGTGGTAATCCGGTCCGCCCAGAGAAGTCCGGCTTTAAGCAGGTTAATTTGCCCGTAAAACTCCAGCCCTTCCGGGTTGAAAAGCCGGTCCGGCAGAGAAAGCGCCGGCCAGTCATCTTTCGGGAAAAGACCCTGGTAACCCAGGTTGTGAATAGTCATAATGCTTTTCATTTTCCGGTAAAACGGGTCCGTCGCAAAAATCTCCTTCAAATATACCGGCAGCAAACCGGTGTGCCAATCATGACAGTGCACAATATCCGGCTGAAAGTTGAGACCGATCATAGACCGAAGAACAGCGTAGGAAAAGAATCCAAACCGTAAAATATTATCCGGGTAATCTTTACCGGCCGGGCCGTAAATGGCGTCCCGGTCAAAAAGTTCCGGCTGGTCACAAAACAGGTATTCCACCTTCTGTTTTCGCAGAGAAAGAATCCGGAAGGTCCGGTCTTTGCCGGCAAAATTGAGCGTCGCTTCCAAAGCCACCGAGCAATCCTTTTCAAAATTAGCGAGCCGGCGGTAAAAGGGCAGGATAACCTTGACTTCTACGTCCAAACCGGTTTCCGGCGAAGCGGACTCGGCCAAGAATTCCGGCAGGGAACCGATTACGTCCGCCAAGCCGCCGGTCTTGAAAAACGGCGCCGATTCTGCCGCCGCAAAAAGTATTTTTGTTTTCATCATGGTATCTTAGTTTATCATACTAACCATAAATTTGACGAGTAGTTGATCCGCCGGTAAAAAAATAAAAGTAGTTCTGGATACCAACGTTCTCATTTCCGGTCTTCATT
>JAHJUB010000153.1 GCA_018829455.1 Candidatus Omnitrophota bacterium | reverse complement strand
TTGCTAAAGGGGAGACTGCGCCTACGTCAGATAACCCGATTGTGCCCAGGCGGTCACCAAACCCCTATTGTGACCAGCCGCTTGGATTTGCCGGCCGTGGTGCTGGCCTATCGGATGTTTGAGCGGTGGCGGCAGGAGAATTTTTTGAAATATCTTCGTGAGGAGTATGCGCTTGATGCACTGGTGGATTACAAATCCGAGCCTGAAGATCCTCAGCGGTTGGTACCCAACCCCGAGAGCCGGAAGATCAAGAAGGAATTGACGGCGCTCCGCGCCAAACTCAAGGGGATGCAAGCAATCTATGGGAGGGCGGCAATAGATAATAAGGAAGGGAAAAGGCCGACAATCCGCGGATTCAAGATTGCATATGGTGAACTGAGAGGGCAGATACGAGAATTACAAAAGCAAATTGAGATTCTTCAATCCCGTCATAACCAGATGCCTAAGCGGATTGAAGTCAAAGATCTTGCCGGAGAGCCTATGGTCCGGTTATCGGGAGAGCGTAAGCACCTTACCAACTGCATAAAGATGGTTGCGTATCAGGCCGAGAGTGACCTGCTGGCGTTGGTGCGGCCTCATTATGCCCGAGCTGACCAGGAGGGACGAACATTGATAACCAGTGCACTTCAGTGTCCTGCAGACCTGGAGATTGGTAAAGACAAGTTGCGGGTGACCTTGATGTCGCTTAGTTCGAAACACCGCAGCAAAGTTATTGCAGCTATATGTGAGATGCTTAATCGGATGGAAGTGTGCTTCCCAGGCACTAAACTACAGATGTGTTTCGGGGTGCATCAAGGAGTGTCGTGAAGCTGAAAAGCGGACAAATTCTGGAGGGGGTATGTCAGGAGTTCTGAATTTAAACAAGAAGATTAAATTTTCTAAAGGCGGGATTGTAAGCAAAGTCATTGCCGAAGGAAAAGAATCAGAAATTTCTCTCTTCTGTATGGCCAGCGGAACCGTTATGTCCGAGCACACTTCCGGTCGGGAGGCAACGGTTCTGGTTCTAAAGGGGAAAGGCGTTTTTAATCTTGCCGGGAAAGAGATAGTGCTTGCGCCCGGGGTTCTTGTTTTCATGCCGGCCAAGACCAGGCACAGCCTGGCAGCCGAAGATAACCTGGCGTTTTTGTTGTATCTGGCGTAGATAACAGAAAATTGGTAGTGGGACAGGCGTCCCGCCTGTCAAATGTAGGGGTCGGATTCATTCAACCCTGCCAGAGGTTGCACCCTCTTCGTTTCTTCGGCGAATGGCAGGGACGAGTGTAATTCTCAACCCGCGGGTCGCATAAATGCGACCCCTACAAAAAGATTTATGGATATAAAAGCGGCGGAAAAGAGAATAGCGGAGTTAACCCGGGAGATAGTAGAACATAATTACCGGTATTACGTGGAAGACAATCCGGTTATCAGCGATATTGAGTATGACCGGTTGTTAAAGGAACTAAAAAACTTGGAAGAAGAATTTCCTAACCTTTGGCAGTTGGATTCGCCCACCCGGCGGGTCGGCGGCCAGCCGATTGAGGGTTTTGTGACGGTGCGCCATTTGCGGCCGATGTTCAGTCTGGAGAACGGTAATTCCGAGGAAGATGTTCGAGATTTTGACCAGCGCGTCCGTAAACTTCTGGAGGTTCCGCAGGTTGAATATACGGTGGAACTTAAGATTGACGGAGTCGCCTTATCCTTAATTTACCAGTCCGGACGGTTCCTCCGGGCGATTACCCGGGGTGACGGCGTTCAGGGAGATGACGTTACCGAAAATGTCAGAACGATATCGGTTATACCCCTGCAGATTGATTATACTGACCCGCTTGAAGTGCGCGGCGAGGCGTATCTGAGCCACGAGGAATTTGCGCGTATTAACCGTCAGCGGGAGAGTGAGGGAGAGCCGGCCTTTGTTAATCCTCGCAACGCCGCCGCCGGTTCGCTGAAACAGCTGGATTCCAGGGAAGTCGCCCGGCGTAAAATCCTCTTTTTTTCCTGGGCCGGTTTTTTATCTGAAGACCTGGACGAGCATCGGTTGGTCCTGGAATTTTTGCGCCAGCTCCGGTTTCCGATTAACCCGCACATTCGTACTTTTAAAGGCATAGACGCCGTTATTGAATACCGCAACTCCTGGCAGGAGAAGCGGCATACCCTTCCTTATGACACCGATGGCATGGTCATCAAGGTCAACCGTCTTGCCTGGCAGGATGCGGTTGGATTTACCTCCAAAAGCCCTCGCTGGGCTCTGGCTTACAAATTTCCCGCAGAGCAGGCCACGACCCAGATTAAGAATATCATTGTGCAGGTGGGAAGGCTTGGCACCATCACGCCGGTTGCCGAACTGGAGCCGGTTTTTCTCTCCGGCAGCACGGTCAGCCGCGCCTCGCTCCACAACCAGGACGAGATTAAGCGGCTGGGTGTAAAGATATTAGATAGGGTATTTGTAGAGAAGGCCGGCGAGATAATTCCTCAGGTGATAAAGGTTATTCCGGAATTAAGGACCGGAGAAGAGGTTGATTTTGTAATGCCGGAGAACTGCCCGGCCTGTGAAGGCCGTTTGCATCAGGCCGAGGGAGAGGTAGCGGTGCGCTGTACTAATATTCGTTGTCCGGCCCAGGTAAAGGAGCGGGTTCTTCATTTCGCCGGCCGGGATGCGATGGATATTGAAGGCCTGGGAGTAGAGATGGTTACGGTCCTGGTGGACAAGAGTTTGATTTCAGATTTCGGAGACCTCTATTCCCTGACTTACGAAAAATTAATTGAACTGGACCGGATGGCCAAAAAGTCAACCGAAAATCTCCTGGCCGCCATCAACAAAAGTAAAGAACGGGACCTGGTTAACCTTCTGTTTGGATTAGGCATCCGCCACGTTGGCGCCCGGGCCGCTGAAATTTTGGCGGAGAACTTCTCCACCCTGAAGGAATTGGAGCAGGCAAAGGCGGAGAATTTAACCGCCATCAGGGAAATCGGTCCGGCGCTGGCGGAAAGCATTACGGATTTTTTTCAGGATGCGGAAACCAGGAAAGTTATCGACAAACTGAAGATTGCCGGTGTCAATATGATTCAAAAGGAAAAAAAGGCGCCGGTCAGGAACCCTGTCTTTGCCGGAAAGAGCGTGGTGGTGACCGGAATCCTGGAAGGAATGGCCCGTTCCGAGGCGGAGAAACTGGTTAAGGAATTGGGCGGCCTGGTATCAAGTTCTGTATCCAAGAAGACCGATTACCTGGTCGTGGGTAAAGACCCTGGTTCCAAACTGGACAAGGCCAGGAATTTTGGCGTCAAGATTCTTACGGAAGAAGATTTTTTGAAAATGGTGGAAAAACAAAATTCCTCCCCCTTGAGGGGGGAGGTGTAGGTGGGGGTGGAATATGTTGAAAGTAAAAACGATAGCAGTGGGACCGCTGGGTACAAACTGTTACCTGGCGATAGACCCGGAGACCAATCAGGGTATTATCATTGACCCGGGCGCCGACAAAGAGAAGATATTGAGGGCGGTGAGCCGCAGCGGTGTGATATTTACGGCTGTAGTCAATACGCACGGCCATTTTGACCACATCGCCGCCGATATCGTTAAGACGGAGTTAGGTATTCCCCTTTTAATCCACAAACTGGAGATGCCCAGATTCAAGAATGGGATTGCCGATCAGATGATGCTGCTTGGTTTCGGTCCGGCCGAAGAGATGCCGGAGCCGGACCAATTTTTGAAGGAAGGCGACGAAATCAGGGTGGGAAATGAAAAACTCATCGTCTGGCATACGCCCGGTCACACGCCCGGCGGAATCTGTCTTTTAGGCAAAGGTCTGGTTTTCACCGGGGACACGCTTTTTTGCAAGGGCGTTGGCCGGACCGACCTGGAGGGTGGCAGTGATGAGGAGTTGAATAAATCTCTGGAGCGTCTTCTCCGCTTGTCCGGGGAGATGATTGTCTATCCGGGCCACGGACCGGTTTCCACCATAGAACACGAAAGACCCACGATTTAATTACATTATAATGTAGGGGTCGGAATTATCCGACCCGCGGGCTCGATGAATCGAGCCCCTACAATTACTACAAATGCCAACCACCAAAAATTCCGAGATTGAAAAATTCTCAGGTTATCTTTTGACCGAACGCGGCCTCAGCAAAAATACGGTTATGGCTTACCGCCGCGACCTGGACAAACTTTACGCATTTCTGGAAAAGAAGAAGATAAAAATTTCCGGCTTGACCTACCCCCTCTTCACTTCATTCCTGATGGAGATGCGCCGGACACTTTCGGCCGCCTCCTGCGCCCGGACGATGGCGGCGATCTCCACCTTCCTGAAGTTCCAACTCCAGGAAGGGGTTTTAAAAGAACATCCCTTGCCTGACCTGGAAAGTCCCAGGCTGGAGAAGAACCTGCCGGAGGTTCTGTCCGCCAAAGAGGTGGAAGCGCTCCTGTCTGCGTCTGACGACTCGCCCGCCGGAATCAGGGATAGGGCAATCCTGGAACTTCTCTACGCCACCGGAATGCGGGTCAGTGAACTGGCCGGTTTGAAGACCGAGGATGTAAATTTAGACGAAAATATACTGCGGGTGAAGGGCAAGGGGAACAAGGAGCGTCTTATTCCTTTTGGCGAACCGGCAGCTCAATCTGTGCGAAAATATCTTGACGTAGTGCGACCCTTTCAGGGTCGCCAACCAGTTCCAAGCCTGTTTTTAAGTCGCCAAAAAAAACCCCTGAGCCGGCAGTCAGTCTGGAAAGTTATTCGCAAGGCGGCCCTGACCGCCGGTTTGTCAAAAAATATTTATCCGCACATCCTGCGCCATTCATTTGCGACGCACCTTTTGGAAGCCGGCGCCGGTATCCGCATCGTCCAGGAATTGTTGGGTCACCAGAGTTTGGCCACCACCCAGATTTATACGCACCTGGACCGGAGCCGGCTCAAAGAAATACACACTAAATATCACCCAAGACCATAAAATAAAACTGTAGGGGTCGGATTCATCCGACCCGCGGGCTGAGTCCTATCAAGTCCGCCTCTCTCGCCTGAGGCGAGTGCGCCTTTGGAGCAGGCGGGCTCGATAAATCGAGCCCCTACATACTGCTATAATGCGAAAATTACTATTAATATCGCTCTTTTGGATTTTTCTGACATTACCGGCAGCAGCCGAGAGCTGGTACTTTGCCGTTGTCGGAGATACGCAGGGGCCGAGTCTTACCGAGCCGGTATCTCCCGTCTTTGATAAAGTAATTGAGAGGGTGAACGAACTTAAACCGGATTTCCTAGTCCACCTGGGCGATAAGGTTTACGGTTCCGGCAACCCGGAAATTTTAAAGAAACAATTTTTAATCTACCGGCAGAAGACCAAGGTACTTGCCCTGCCTCTTTATGAAGTTCCGGGAAACCATGACCTGCCGGCTAAAAATTGCTATCCGGTTTATCAGGAGGTTATTTCTCCGCAGCGTTACTATTCTTTTGACCACAAAGGCTATCATTTCGTGGTTTTGAGCAGTGAGGAGAAACCTGGAATGAACGGTGGTTTGGGTGAAGAGCAGTTGACCTGGCTGGAGGAAGATCTCAAGGACCATTCCGGTCAGCCCGTGTTTGCGTTTATCCACCGGCCCCTTTACCGGGGGGTAATCCACCCGTATGCTTTGACAGACGCCAAGGAACTGGAGCGGGTTTTACGGCGCCATAAAGTTAAGTACCTGTTTGCCGGTCACGAACATCGTTTTGGCATCAGCCATCAGG
Organism: Candidatus Omnitrophota bacterium; assembly: GCA_018829455.1. Taxonomy (GTDB): domain Bacteria; phylum Ratteibacteria; class UBA8468; order MWAK01; family MWAK01; genus JAHJUB01. The sequence continues at coordinate 7,861 of JAHJUB010000153.1, read as the reverse complement.
GCGGTATGGTTGAATATATCAGCGGCGGCGGCGGAGCGCCCCTGCTCAACTTTTCCGAAGAGAGCGGCGGTTTTTATCATTTTCTGCTGGTTAAGATTGAAAATGGTAAGCCGGAAGTTGATTTTGTTAAAATTGACTATCCCAAAACCTATCAGGATTTCGGCAACCTCTGGAAAGCTTACCAGCGCTTGAAAAAGTCTGAATAGTTGCCCAGGTTGTCGGGCTCTTTTAAACGTACACTAACGGCGCCGAGCAATCTCGGCAACTACAGCAACGACTATAGATTTTTTTTATTGAAGAATCCGCCTGATTTGGGTTGTTTGATAAAACGCGAAGTTGACTTGACAAAAGTATATTTTTTAGATATACTTATAACCTATGAGGGTATTATCTAAACCTATTGCTTTTGATTGGGACAAAGGCAACATTGAAAAAAATTTAACCAAACACAAGGTAACAAACAAAGAAGCAGAGGAGGTATTTAGTGGTGAGCCATTGTTTGTTTTTAAGGACGAGTCCCACTCTGTTGACGAAAAACGGTATATGCTGTGGGGAACAACCAGAGTTGGAAGAAAATTATCCATAATATTCACCGTTAGAGACAAAAAGGCGCGTGTGATATCAGCCAGAGATATGCATGCAAAAGAAAAGGGGGAATATGAGAAAAAAATTAAAGACGATACCGAAGTTTAAAAATGAGGACGAAGAAAGAACCTTTTGGTCAAAAGCCGATACTTCCAAGTATTTTGATTGGTCAAAAGCCGAACGAGTTATTTTCCCGAACCTGAAACCTACCACAGAATCTATTTCATTAAGAATGCCCGGGTATTTACTGGTAAGGATAAAGGAACTGGCGACAGCCAGAGATGTCCCTTACCAATCCTTAATTAAGATGTTTCTTTCAGATAAGGTAAAACAGGAATTGCGAAGGACTTGAATACGAGATCCTTCGCAACCACGGCTCAGGATGACATAGAACATTTAAGGAGACCAGATGGCTAAGATTAAAGGTGTAAAAGCGAGACAGATTCTGGACAGCCGCGGAAACCCCACGGTGGAAGCGGACCTTTTTCTGGAAAATGGTTTTTGGGGCCGGGCTGCGGTTCCTTCCGGCGCCTCCACCGGTAAGTTTGAGGCGGTGGAACTGCGCGACGGCGGAAAGAGATTTTTCGGTAAAGGTGTATTCAAAGCGGTTGAAAACGTAAACTTGGCAATCGCACCCAAAATCATCGGAAAAGAAGCGGATGACCAGGCCGGTATTGACCGGTTGATGATTGAACTTGACGGTACGCCCAACAAGGGCAACCTGGGCGCCAACAGCATCCTGGCGGTTTCCATGGCGCTGGCCCGGGCCGCAGCCGCCAGCCACAACCTGCCTCTGTACCGTTACCTGGGCGGCGCCGGCGCCAATATCCTGCCGGTTCCCCTGATGAACGTGATTAACGGCGGATTGCACGCGGACAATAATCTTGATATCCAGGAATTTATGATTGTGCCGAACGGCGCCCCGTCTTTTTCCGAAGGATACCGGATGGCTGCGGAGGTCTTTCAGACCCTGAAGAAAGTTCTGAAGGATAAGGGTTGTTCCACCTCGGTGGGTGACGAAGGCGGTTTCGCGCCCACGGTCAACAGTAACCGGGAAGGCATTGAGTTGATTCTGACTGCGATCCGGAAGGCCGGTTACAAGCCGGGCAAGGATATCTCTCTGGCACTGGACACGGCTGCCAGTTCCTTCTACGAAGACGGTTTTTATACCTTTGAGAAGAAGAAGGTCGGGTCCGATAAGATGGTTGCTTATTACCAGGAACTGGTTTCCGCCTATCCGATTATCTCCATTGAAGACGGTCTGGCCGAGGAGGACTGGGAGGGTTGGATAAAACTGACTGCCGTTTTAGGTAGCAAGATTCAGCTGATAGGCGATGATATTTTTGTCACAAACAAGACCCGGCTGGAGGAAGGTATTGCCAGGAAGGCCGCCAACTCCATTCTCATAAAACTGAACCAGATTGGTTCGGTGACCGAAACGCTCCTGACGATTGAAACCGCCCGGAAGGCGGGGTACACTTCGGTCATCAGCCATCGCAGCGGAGAGACCGAAGATATCTTTATCGCGGACCTGGCGGTCGCCACCGGCGCCGGACAGATTAAGACCGGTTCCCTCTCCCGGTCGGAACGGCTGGCAAAATATAACCAGTTGCTTCGGATTGAAGAAGAACTGGGCCCCGCCGCGCGTTACGCTAAACTGTAGCGCGAAGTTTCAGTCTCGCCACACGGGCGGGGGATGTAACCCCCCCTCGCCCCCCCTTGTCAGGGGGGATATAACCCCGCCCCTACAAAATACCTTGTTATTAAATGTAGGGGAGGGGCTGTGTCCCCTCCCGACGTTCAGCCGTCGTTTTTGTCAGTTGGATATACTCTTCCAGGCTGAGCGTTTCCGGGCGCCGGATAGGGTCAATTCCGCTTTCAGCCAGGATTTCTCCGGTGCGGATTTTACTGATGTCCAGGTATTTTGCCAACTGGTTGAGGATGGTTTTCCGGCGCTGGCCGAATACCGAATGGACCAATTTTGAAAACGCTTGGGCTTCGGCCGGCTCAAGCAGCGGTTTCAAGTGAGGGGAAATTCTTACCACGGCCGATTCCACCTTGGGCGGCGGCCGGAACGCGCCTTTTTTGATGATTTTCACCAGTTCCACCCGGGCCAGGATACCGACCGATAGGGTAAGTGCTCCGTATTCTCTGGTGTCCGGTTTTGCGGCCAGCCGCTCCGCCACCTCCCGCTGGATGGTCAGGACCATCGTCTCCATCCCGGGAATAAAATCCAGGAGCAGGAAGATCAGAGGTGTGGTAAGATAATAGGGAATGTTGGCAACCACCTTGAATTTTTCCAGTTTTTTTAGGCGTTCCGGACCTATCTTCAGGAAATCACCAACTACGATTTCCACGTTTGGGGCGGCGGAGAATCTTTCCCGGAGAGCGGGAATCAAGTCGGGGTCAATTTCAAAAGCGACTACTTTTTTGGCTCTTTTTGCCAGTTCTTCTGTCAGGATGCCGGTCCCGGCGCCAATTTCCACCACAATATCCGCGGGTTTGATGGCGGCAAATTCGGCAACCTGGACGCCAATCTCCGGCCGGGTTAAAAAGTGTTGTCCCCACCTCTTTTTCGGTCTCATAGGTTTAAATACAGATTGACATGAAACTTAATCTCTACCTGGCACGGTCCGGCGTCGCCTCTCGCCGGAAGTCTGCGGAACTGGTCAAGAGCGGCCGTGTGAGCGTGAACGGCGAAACAGTCCTAATTCCTTCCCGGGAAGTTGCCGGCCAGGACAAAGTAATTGTTGACGGAAAAAAGGCCGCTCCGGAAAGGTACGTTTATGTTGCCGTGAACAAACCAATCGGTTTCACCTGCACCCTGAAAGATCGGTTCGCCGAAAAGAAAGTGACAGACCTTGTGCCGCGCTCCCTGGGTCGGCTCTACCCGGTCGGCCGGCTGGACCGGGATTCCTCCGGCCTGATTATTCTTACCAACGACGGCGATTTCAGCCAGCGGCTGAGCCACCCCAGCTATGAAGCGGAAAAAGAATATCTGGTTATTGTTACCCCTCCGGTTAGCCGCAAAGAAGTCGCTGTCTTAAAAGCGGGAGTGCTTTGCGAAGAAGAAAAACTGAGCGCTTCCGAGGTGATAATTCTGAAGAAAGAGTCGGGAAAGAGTACGCTCCAGGTTATCCTGAAGGAAGGTAAAAAGCGTGAAATTCGCAGAATGTTCGGATGTCTCGGCCACCACGTATTAACCCTTAAGAGGGTGAGAATCGGAAACATAATGCTGGGTAAACTTGAGCTTGGAAAGCACCGCTTCCTTACCGAAAAAGAGATTACAACTTAAATTCCCCGGTATCAATCCATTCGGTTTTTAACAGACACCACCAGTCAATCGCCAGCCCCTGAAGCACGTATTCATAGGGAAGCCAGCCGCAGCCTTTTTCGCCCCATTCCTTGCCCCAGGAGTTTCGTAAGAGCAGTGCGCCGGTCGTTTGGGTTCCGTTGGGGTCTGCATTAGCTATCTTTATCTTGTCGTCATAGCCAACCGCGCAGACCGCGTGTCCGCCCAGAACTTTTTCACCTGGCTGCGGAAAAGGTATCTTGCCGTTGGTCGTTGCCTGGGATATGGAGTTGTAAACCGTGAATCCGAACATTGACGGAACCCCGGCGGCCAGGTATCCCTTGATTGTTTTTAAAAGGTCGGTTTTGGAAGCGCCGGGCGGGTCCAGCCGGAGGTATTGAATCGTCTGGTATGCCTGCGCAAAAGCATAGCAGAAAGCCGGCGGTTCCAGGTCAAAATCTTTTACGTTGTAGGGCCAATATTCTTCCGGCGGAACGCCGAAGAAGACCAAAGCCGCCATCGTTGTTCGCAAGAAAGCGCCGGTGTCCCCGTTCAGGCGCATCAGGTTTCGGGTGGTTTTGTAAAGAAAGAGCCGGGACGCGTCCACGTGTTTGCCGGAAGCCCTTTTCTGGAAGTATTCCACCACGCCTGCGCCGGCGTGGCTGGTGCAGGAACCTAAATCCTCCTGGTTCTCAACCGGAGAACACCAGGGTCGGAGGTCAGCGGAAGCAGGCAGGCTCTGGCGGTTAAGGTTTAAAAGGCCGGTTTTTTTAATCATCGGTTTGACCAGGTTGTGCTCCGGCGTGTAGTCTCTCAAGTCCGGATAATCCGGCAGCCAGCCCATACCCAAAATCTTATTTGTTTCCGCCATGTTATATTATCTCCTTCGTGGTGGTTTGTGTAGGGGCGGGGTTACATCCCCCCTGACAAGGGGGGGCGAGGGGGGGTTACATCTCCGCCCGCGGGAGGGGACATACTGCGTCCGCCGTAGCTTTAGCGAAGGTGGAGCCCCTCCCCTACATTTAAATGATACGCACGCGGCCCTGGCTTCATCCATAATCTGCAATAATGGCAAGTTCTCTGCGTCGGCCATACGCTTGATGTCGTCGTATTCCGGATTCACTTTGACAACTTTACCCTGGTAACGTCCAATCTTGACGGCTACCCGGTGGCCGCGCACCTTTACTTCCTTCATCTCCCGTTCCAGTATGATGCGGTTTGTTTCTCTCACCCTCACACCGAAGGTTGAGGTTTCCCGGAAGACAACCTCCAGCGCCTGGCCCAGATTTTCTCTTTTTGTGATGACTTCCAATTTTTGGCCAAGCCGGCTTTTTTTCATCAGGCCCGGCGTGAGTATAAAATCCAGGATGCCGGCTTTTTGCAGGTTTTGAAATACCTTCTCGTAGGCAAAGGCCGGCATATCGTCAAGGTTGGTCTCTATGACGAATACCCGGTCCTCTTTTGCGGCCGGAATAGTTTCACCCAGAAAGAAGGAGAGGATATTAGGCGCGGGTTCGTTCCGGCTGCCGGTTCCGTGACCAACAGACAAGAGATTAAAAGCCGGGGCCAGTTGAAAGGAGGTCAACTCTGTCAGAATGGCGGCTGCGGTAGGGGTGGTGCATTCCGGTTGGTCGGCATTTATCCTGACCGGAAGGTTTTTCAGGATAAGAGATGTCGCTGGCGCCGGAGAGCCGAGATTGAGAGTGGAGCAATAGACTTCTTCCACGCCCAGAAGGCGCAGGCCCACCACCGCGGCAACGATGTCAACGATGCTGTCTATTTCGCCGACCTGGTGAAAATGGTCCGGGAGCGTGCCGTGGACTTCTGTTTCCGCTGCGGCCAGGCGCTGGAAAATCGCCCGGATTTTTTTCTTATCCGGTGCGTCAAGGCCGCTCTTATTGATTAAGGAAACAATTTCCCGAAGCGAACGGCCGTGCTCCTTTTGGGAGAGTTCTACCAGAAACCGCCGGGCCGGTCGAGGGTGGCCAATTCCCGGGTCATTCCGCTCTTCAATCTTTTCCGAGATGCGGTATCCGGCCAGCGGAACTTTTTTAAGTTCCTTTTTGAAACTGGCGATAGGAAGGCCGGCGTCCAGCAGGCTGGCGACAATCATATCGCCGGACGCCCCACACCCGGCGTCAATATACCCGATTTTCATCAACGTTGTTCTTCTTCGAACTACTGTACTTTGTGGCTTACTGCGGACCGGCTTATCTTTACCTTGGTGCCGCTCGCGATTTCAAGCACGAAGGTTTCGGCCTTCACTTCCACAATCTTTCCGAAGAGGCCGCCCAACATTACAATCTCATCGCCGGATTTCAGGCTGTCAATCATTGCCTGCTGTTTTTTCTGTTTTCGCTGCTGGGGCAGAATCAACAGAAAATAGAAGATAACAAAAATCAAGATGAGCGGCATAAAACCCAAAAGGGCGCTTTGGGGTGCGGCCGGCGCCGGGCCCGCTCCTGCGATTGGCGTCTGCGTTTGTCCGAACGGCATATTTCCCTCCTTTAATGTAGTGCGACCCTTTCAGGGTCGCCTGTAGTTGCCGAGCTTGCTCGGCGTTTTGTCTTTTGTAGGGGAGGGGCTCATGTCCCCTCCCTCTTTTATTATTATATTCTTTTTCCTACTTCCGGCGCAAGAAACAATCATCCGGGATGTTGAGTTTTTTCCGCAATTCTTCGGTCTCTCTGATAAATCGTTTGGTTAGGGGGTCCCGGTATCCGCTGGCATTCAGGGATAGCGATTGTCCGGGAATGTTAAAAAATTCCCTCGTTTTTTTCCAGAACAGGTCCCGGGTATATTTGCCGAAAAAGGAAGACAGGGCGATTAAAAAAGAATTCTCTTCTCCGTCCTGAAGGTAGGTTATCGTTCCGACAGATTTACCGGCCTTGTTTAGTTTGTAAGCGGAATTATTCTTTTCTTCCCGGGTCGGTGTTACGGTACATTGCGGGCCAAAGAGCGCTGAAATATGTTCCTGGTAGTACCGGAGGCCGCCCACTTTACCCAGACAGGCGTGGAATTGACCGTCTGTTCCGTGCCGGCGTATGAGGTTCAGGCCGGCTTCCAGAACCAGGTCTGATTTATTCCGGCTTTTCAGGCCGGCGTTGAACAAGGATGGACAAAGGAGGAAACAGCGCGGTTTTTCCAGGGTAACACCTTTTTGCTGCGCCCTCTTTCTTAATTTTTCCGCGTTTTGCAGTATATGCCTGCGGCGTTCCGGATTCAGTTGCAGGCTAAGGTCATTTTTCCAGCAAAAACAAGATGGGTTATACGTTGTAGTTGAGGGGTCGATCACTACATTCAAGAATTGGTCTGCGGATTCCGGCAGAAAGCCAAAGCAAAGGTAAAAAAAGGCGAGCACGGTCTCTTCGGCTGCCAGTTCCTTTTTCCGGCTGGTATTGAAGACCATTTTACTATCTACGACGAGCAATCCTTTTGAATTTGAACCCGGGTCTTTTTTTATCCCGAGTAATCGCCACAAGTCGGGAACCGGCGCAAAACTCTCGCTTTGCAGTTTCAGCGAGGCGGAGGTGACTATTAGCGGTCCCAGGACAGGTCCGTATCCGTTCTCATCTATCCCGATCAGTCTCAATTTTGTTAATGTAGTAGGACAGGCGTCCCGCCTGTCATCTGTAGTTGCCGAGCTTGCTCGGCGCCGTTAATAATCTGTCATCCTGAGCCGTAGTTGCGAAGGATCTATCTTTTCAACGAGATTCTTCGTTTCACTCAGAATGACAAATGATGTTATCTGTTTTACGTAATTAGAAAAAGGCTGAAATTGGCCAGAAGGTTTGGAAAGAGATGGATGCGGCGTTCACCGGCAAGGTGATAATTGGCCAGCACCTTAATCTTCTTATCCCGGCAGAAGACCGAAAAATCTTCAATACTTAAAAAATGAAGGTTATGCGTGTCGTACCACTGGTGCGGCAGGGAACGGGTAACCGGGGCCCGGCCTAAAATACTGAATTGGAATCGCGCCCTCAA
>JAHJUB010000152.1 GCA_018829455.1 Candidatus Omnitrophota bacterium | reverse complement strand
CTGTTCTTCCAGGCCTGCTTTCAGGAGAAGTTCGGCCAGATTCTTGCTGCTGCCGTCTTCACCGGGAAACTCGTCGTTGTCTATTTCAATCAAAAGATTGTCAATGCCCAGACCCAGCACCGTGGCCAGGATGTGCTCAATCGTGTGGATTTCCGCCGGGCCGCTGCCGACTGAAGTGCGCCGGGAGCGCCTTTCCTCCGGCAGAAGGTTGGCTATTTCCGCTCTGACCGGCGGCCGGCCGGGCAGGTCGGTGCGTATGAAAAGGAGACCGGTGTCTTTCGGGGCCGGCTTAAAGGTTACTTTCGCTTCGTGGGCGGTGTGAAGACCTTTTCCTTTAAGGGTTATTCCTTTTTTAATGGTTGTCTGCTGAGCCATCTTTCTCCAGTTTGGTGAGCCGGGCCTCCATCGCTGAAACCTTTTCCCAGAGTTCGGGCTGCTTGTGCAGGTAGGCTTGAATTTTCATGTCCTGGTTGTGTTCCCGGGCCGGGAAACCGGACACCTTTTTGCCGGACGGAATGTTTTTGGTAACGCCTGACTTCCCGGCGATGATTACGTTGTCCCCGACATCGACGTGACCGATTATCCCGGCCTGGCCCGCGATGATTACGTTCTTGCCGATGGTAGCGCTGCCGGAAATGCCCACCTGGGCCACGACGATGGTGTGCTCGCCGATGGTGACGTTGTGGGCAATCTGGACCAGGTTGTCAATTTTGACGCCCCGTTTAATCAGGGTTGCGTCAAAACGCGCCCGGTCTATGATGACGCAGGAACCGATTTCTACGTCGTCTTCAATCCGCACCGTTCCGATCTGGGGAATTTTCTGGTGGATGCCGCTGACGGTGGCGAAGCCAAAACCGTCGTCGCCGATAACGGTGCCTCCGTGGATGATTACGCGGTTGCCGATTTCCACCCTTTCCCGGATGGAAACGCGGGGATAAATGAGGCAGTCATCACCGATGCTGGTGTAGTGTCCTACATAAACACCGGCGCAGAGCACGGTCCGGTCCCCGATTCTGGCGTGGTCTTCAATTACCACGTAGGGTTGGACGGAAACGTCTTTGCCCAGGACCACGCCTTCTCCGACGATGGCGGTGGGATGGATGCCGGGCGGGAACTTGACGGCTTCCGGCCCGAAGAGCGCGACGATGCGCGCAAAAGCCAGGGAAGGATTGTCAACAGAAATCAGGGTGCGTTTGCCGGTCTTTATCTCCGGCGGCGCCAGGATTGCGGAGGCCTGGGTTTTATCCATCAGGCAATAATACTTGCGGTTGGCGACGAAGGTAATCTCGCCGGCTTTCGCCTCCTTGATTCCGGAGACGCCGCTTACGACCAGGTCCTCGTCTCCGACGACCTTTCCGCCAACCAGAACGGCCAGTTGTTTAACCGTTTTGCCCATTGATTACAAAGAATGTAGTGGGACAGGCGTCTCGCCTGTCTTGTGTAGGGGTCGGATTCATCCGACCCGTGCAGTAATGTAGGGGCGGGGTTACATCCCCGCCCGCCTGCGGGAGGGGGCAGAGCCCCTCCCCTACTTAAATAAACACACTATTTTTTCGCGGCGGCCGGTTTATTCAAGATAGCGATAATCTGGTCGCTCAGGTCAGCCGTTTCCGGGAAATAAAGGACCGCTTCCTTGTTGATTACGAGAGCGTAACCCTTTTCTTTGGCCAGTTTGCCGATGGCCGTTTCAATCTCTTTTACCCGCGCCTCAACCAGGTCGCGGTTCTTTGTTTGGAGTTCCTGGTAGACTTCCCGCTGAAGGTTAAGGATGTCCTGTTTCTTTTTTTCAATCTCAGCCGTGATTTTTTCCACCTCTTCCTTCTTCATGACTTTGCCCCCTTTATCCAGTTTGTCCTGCAGGGGCTTAATCTCTTTTTCGGCTGCGTCTGCCTTTTTCTGCACGTCTGCCTGGCGTTCCTCCCGGAACTTGTTAAACTCCGCCTGATTTTCCGTCACCCTGGCGTAACTGGCAAATATCTTATTGACATCTACAACCCCAATCTTTACATCTTCGGCCCGGCCCACTCCTCCCGTGAACAGCAGTCCGGCAACTACCAAAAATCCAATCCGCGCTAATTTCTTCATCTCGTTTTTCCTCCTTTAAAACCAATAATCGATTGTGAAGTGCAGCCGGCCCGGACTCTCTCCGGGCAAAGGATCTAACGCGTATCCGTAATCCAATTTCAACGGAATGGCAAAGAGGGGAACTTTGATTCGCACGCCAACGCCGACACCGATTTTAATCTCGGAAAAATCAAAGGTTGATGACCCCAGGAAGGTCTGCCCGGCATCGGCAAAGAAAACGAGGCTCAAAATGTTTTCGTAAATCGGCTTGGTGACCTCTATGTTTGCCACCGTCATAAGGTTGCCGCCCCTGGCCACGCCGCCGGTGTACAGGGGGCCCAGGGAGCGTTCCGCATAACCGCGCACCGTCTTGGCTCCGCCGCAGAAGTAACGCTCGTAGAAAGGCAGGTCAGTCCCCTTGTTCAGGCCGGAAGCGTAAGCCAACAGCGTGTGCGCGGAGAAGATAAAATCTTTGGGCAGCGGACGGTAAAAGGTAAATTCGTATTCGGTCTTCCAGAAGTCGCGGTCTCCGCCCAGAAAGTCTCCGACGTATTTTAAGGATATCTCCTGGTTGGTTCCGGTTGTGGTCCGCAGCCGGGAATCCCGGGTATCGCGGGCGAGAGCAATGGTTACGCTGTTCTGCTGGTTGGCGCCTTCCTCGAGAAAGTATTCCGGGGGCGCCCCTAATTGGATATCGGAGATCGTAACGTTTTCTACCCGGGGGGTCAGGCTGAGCCGCCAGTATTCGGAAATCCTCCAGCCGAAGCGCAAATTAGTGCCGGTCCGTTCCACGCTGTACTCGCCGTAATCTTTTTTCCGGCTGTAAAGGTCAAAACCGAACGAAACCGGCCAGTCGTTGAGATAGGGTTCAAAAAAACTTAAAGAAT
>JAHJUB010000151.1 GCA_018829455.1 Candidatus Omnitrophota bacterium | reverse complement strand
TAAAGAAATTATGAAACCGAAGAAAATGTGGGTGTCAAATAGCCTGATATAGTGAAATAAAAAAGTGAAGATACCTGTGTTTCCGCCGTTTGTTTCTCAAAAGTGTGGAACTTGGGCTAGATTCCCGCCCAGTAGTCCCATCATCGCTGTTTTTGCCAGGATTGAAGGCAGAAACGATTGGGTCATCAGTCCGGTAAGTCACTTCATAGAAATGTAGTGCGACCCTTCAGGGTCGTCTGTAGGGGCTTGATTCATCAAGCCCGCGGGCTGAAAGTCCGCCGAAGGCGGGAGGGGACAGACCGTGTCCGCCATAGCTCGTTTTCTGAGCGAAGGCGGAGCCCCTCCCCAGTAGGACAGGCGTCTCGCCTGTCATCCGTTGACGCCGGGCAGAGACGAAGTTACAATCTTTGCGTCTCCTGGACTACGGTTGTTGCCGAGCTTGCTCGGCGCGGTTAAAAGAGCCAACCAAGGTTGAGAATTACACTCGTCCCGGCCATACGCCGAAGAATAGAAGCGGGTCAATTGCTGGCCGGGTTGAGAATTACACTCGTCCCTGCCATACGCCGAAGAATAGAAGAGGGTTAAATTCTGGACAGGGTTGGCAACTACAAGTTCGCACCACCGAAGGTGCGCTAATTTAGGGGGAAAAGGGGTATCGCTTATGACCAGAAATATACTGACCGAATTTGGGAGTAGACTCAGACAGTTGCGCAAGGAAAGGGGTTTGACCCAGGAAAAACTGGCGGCTAAAGCCGGTATACACTATACTTATATCGGCGTTGTGGAACGGGGCGAAAAGAATATCTCCCTTGTTAATATCGGGAGATTGGCGGAGGCGCTGGATGTGGAAGTGGTGGATTTGTTCCCGAAGGTAAATAAAACCAAAGGGTATCTTCTTGCCGAAGAGGTAGCCGATTATCTGAAGACCAGAAAACCGAGAGAGGTGAAAAAGGCAGGGAGACTTGTCCGGTTGATGCTGGAAAAGTGAATTTGACGGCGGGAAAAATGCGTGGTAAAATTGAATGACAATTTTACGGGGATAGCGGAAACAAGGAAGTTTCCGTAAGTTGACTGTCCTAAAAAGCAAGGCAAAGGCGCCTTCTTTCCCGAACGGGGAAGACCGCGCCTTTTTTTATTGGAGGAGAAGATGGAAAAGTATATCGAAAAGGTCTTTGCGTGGGTGCAGCAGAAAAATCCCGGAGAACCGGAGTTTCATCAGGCCGTCAAGGAGGTTTTGGACTCCCTGGAACCGGTAATGTCCCGGCATCCCGAGTATCAGGAAGCCGGAATATTGGAGCGGTTGGTAGAACCGGAACGGGTAATCATGTTTCGGGTGCCCTGGGTGGATGACAAGGGAAGATGCCGGGTTAATCGTGGATATCGGATTCAGTTCAGCAGCGCCATTGGACCTTATAAAGGCGGTTTGCGGTTCCATTCCAACGTAAACCTGGGTATCTTGAAGTTTTTGGCCTTTGAGCAGGTATTCAAGAATTCGTTGACTACGCTTCCGATGGGTGGGGGGAAGGGCGGGTCTGATTTTAATCCGCAGGCCGGATCGGACGGAGAGGTGATGCGTTTTTGCCAGTCATTTATGGCCGAGCTCTTTCGCCATGTTGGACCGGATACAGATGTTCCGGCCGGCGATATCGGAGTTGGGGGCCGGGAGATTGGATATCTTTTTGGCCAGTATAAGCGGTTGGTTAACAAATTCACCGGAGTGCTTACCGGAAAAGGAGTGACCTGGGGCGGTTCCCTAATTCGCCCGGCAGCTACCGGCTATGGTTCGGTCTATTTCGCAGAGGAGATGCTGAAGACGCGAGCGGATTCGTTTAAGGGAAAGACTTGCGTGGTCTCCGGCTCCGGAAATGTTTCGCAATATACGGTAGAGAAACTAAATCATTTAGGCGCTAAGGCCGTAACCCTGTCCGATTCCAACGGTTTTATCCACGACCCGGAAGGTATTGACGCCGATAAGCTAAGTTTCGTGATGGAACTGAAGAACGTTAAGCGGGGCCGAATCAAAGAATATGCCGATAAGTATAGTGTAAAGTACTATGAGGGACAGAAACCCTGGGGAATTAAATGTGATGCGGCTTTTCCCAGCGCCACTCAGAATGAAATTGACGAAAAGGACGCGGAGACGCTTCTTAAGAATGGGTGTTTTGTTGTCTCCGAAGGGGCGAATATGCCAACCACGCCTGAAGGTGTGGAAAAGTTCATTAAAGCGAAGATTCTTTATGGGCCCGGGAAAGCGGCTAATGCCGGAGGCGTGGCGACCTCCGGTTTAGAGATGAGCCAGAATTCCATCAGGATGTCATGGGATAAGGAAGAGGTGGACCGGCGGCTCAAAGAGATTATGCGGAGCATTCACGAAGCAACGTTACGAGCCGCAAAAGATTACGGTTGTCCCGGTAATTATGTAGCCGGCGCTAATATTGCCGGATTTTTAAAGGTGGCCGCCGCTATGTTGGATCAGGGCATCGTGTAGCACAGAATTCGCCTTCATTCATATAGCGGCGTTAGCTTCGTCATCGGCTTCCTCGGCGTACTTCCATGTACGCCTCGTTGCCGCTTTCCTCGCTGCCTTGCTCTATTTTTGAATGCGAATTGGTGTTAGAGCCCGCGGGTCGCATGAATGCGACCCCTACGTCAAAAATATTTAATTTGTATTATAGAGTAAGAAACGAGGCGGCAAGAGAAGTTTTTAAAGATTTGCCGGCTTTCAGCGATAGGGCATTGCCTTCCTTAACTGCCCGGGCAATGGTGGGCGGTCCGGAGAATGGCTCCAAAGCGATATTATAGGTTCTGCCCCACCACGGGTAATTGAAGCTGCCGCCGGCAACCTGCCAGTACCAGAGATGGCTGAATACCTTCAGGTCCCATTCCATCCGGAATGAGAGTTTTTTCTCCGGGTTTTTAATCTGATAGCGTCCTTCCGGCAGGTTCGTCAGGAAGAACATATTGGAAACCTTATTCTTAAAGGAAGGGACTTCCCTGAGGTCAACCGGACCTTTTTTGCCGGAGACAATTGGCCATTTTCCCTTGCCGGGCAGGATATTGGTATGGGAAGCGCCGTCACCCGCGAGAATTTCCACATCAGGGTTGCCGGGGATTTCCAGCCGGCAGGAACCGGACAGGAATGGCGCCCCAAAAGCCGGGTGGTGACCCCAGAGGAATTCCATCTTTTCCGCAGACAGGTTGGTAACCGCTTCTTCCAGGAAGAGCGTCGGCGCGTCTTTTTCCAGGGTTAAAATTTTTTCCAGACGAAAAGGCGTGCGGTGAGTTTCCACCGACATTTTGACGGAAACCCGTTGCCCGTTGTCTTCCAGGACCTGACAGTTCCAGGGAGACAGGGAGACCTCTCCGTGCTGTCCGATGCTCGCCCCTTTGTATTCGGAAGCCGGGCCCGCGTTGGGCAGAATTTCCTGCCAGCCGCCTTCGTAATAATCCAGGAAATTACCCTGGGCGCCCCCGCCGTTGGTGGCTACAAACCATTCTTTTGACCGCAGCCCCAGAGGACTTTCCCACATTATATCCAGGTCCAGCGGTTTATAACGAAATTCAATGATATCCGAACCTTTTTCCGGCAGGATGCTGACCCGCAGGTTCTTATTTTCCAGGACTACCATACGCCAGCCCCGAAAGATAAGCTCTGTTTCTACCCGACAGCCGATTTTAGTATTCATGGGTTTAAATTGTAGGGGCGCCATTCATCGCGCCCGCGGGCTTGATAAATCAAGCCCCTACGTTTTTGGATAGGAAATTTAAATAAACAGCGAACTAACCGACGAAGAAAGGTGAATCCGTTTAATCGCTTCCCCGAGCATTTCCGCCACCGACAGAACCTTGATTACCGGTAATTTTTTTTCCGGCGGCAGGGGAATGGTATCCGTGATTATCAGTTCTTCCAGCGGCGCGTTCTTGATTTTGGCGATAGCGTCTCCGCAGAGTACCCCGTGCGTACAGCTGGCATAAACCGCGATGGCGCCGTTCTTTTTCAGGACGTCCACGGCTTCCACGATGGTTCCGCCGGTGGAGATTAAATCGTCAACCAGGATGGCGGTTTTATTTCGGACGTTGCCAATCAGGTTTACAACTTCAACCTCGTCCGGGCCGTCTCGTCTCTTATCTACAATCGCCAGGTCAGCCCGCATCTTTTTGGCAAACGCCCTGGCCATCTTAACGCTTCCCACGTCTGGTGCCACCACGACCAAGTCGCTTATTCCTTTGTTCTGAAAGTAGGCGGTCGTAACCGGCGCGGCAAAGAGATGGTCAACCGGGATGTCAAAAAACCCCTGGATTTGGGGTGCGTGCAGGTCCATCGTGATAACCCGGTTTACTCCGCTGGCGGTAAGAAGGTTGGCGACCAGTTTTGCGGTTATCGGAACCCGGGGCTTATCCTTACGGTCCTGTCTGGCATAACCAAAATAGGGGATGACCGCAGTTATTCTTTCTGCGCTGGCACGGCGGAAAGCATCAATCATAATCAGGAGTTCCATCAGGTTTTCGTTGACCGGCGGGGAAGTGGATTGCACCACAAATACATCCTTACCTCTTACGTTTTCTTCAATCGCGATCGATATTTCCCCATCGCTGAAACGGTTTCGGCCCATCTTCCCCAAATCCTTTTCCAGATAACCGGCTATGCTGGCGCTTAAAGCAGTGTTGGCGCTGCCACTAAAGATAAGACAATCATTCATTTTATTCTCCCCTTCTGGTTAAGATTTGTCGGGCAATTTCCAGGTCAGCCGGAGTGTTGACTCCCAGGACCTCTTCCGGTTCTTTGGCGAGGCAGGCGGCAATACGTTCACCGCGATCACGCAGAATGCGGATTGCGTCGGTAAGGTAGTATTCGCCTTTGACATTATCCGGCTTTACCCGGGAAAGACTGCGGAAAAGTTTTGGGGCTGAAAAAAGGTAAACGCCGGAATTTATCTCTTTAATGCGTCTTTCCTCAGGCCGGGCGTCTGCTTCTTCCACGATCGCTTCTACCTCACCGGCGCCGTTACGTTTAATCCGGCCGTAACCGAAAGGATTTTTCAGGAGGGCGGTAAGAATGGTGACCGCCGGTTGCTTTCGCCGGTGCAGTTTCAGGAGCGATTTCAGCGTTTTTGTTTGCAGGAGCGGCGCGTCTCCGCATAAAATCAGGACGTTCCCGCGGTAATCTTTAAGGATTTTCCCCGTCTGTTTTACCGCATCACCGGTTCCCAGCGGTTTTAATTGTTCCACAAATACTACGCCGTTTCTGGTCAGGTCCTGCTTAACCGCTTCTTTCTGATGTCCGACCACCACCATGATTTTATCCGGGCCCAGGTTCTGCACTATCTCCACGATGTGGGATATCATTGATTTACCGAAAATGGTGTGTAAGACCTTCTGAACGGAAGATTTCATTCGGGTGCCTTTGCCCGCCGCGAGTATTACAACGCAGAAATTATTCATTAGTTTTATTGTTTGATGACTCCATAAATTATATCATTACCCGCTTGCTCTTGACAATATTTCAGGATATGTTAAAATATAGGGCTGTAAAGTTTCAATTCCTTTTGAAGGAGGTGAAGACAAAAATGGCAGAACAAAAGAAAAGCAGCAGTGCGGTGATCGTGATTCTAATCGTGATCATCGTTATCGCCATCGTGTTAGCCGTAGCGAGAGCGAAGAAAGCTGCTGGACCAGCCGTACCTCCAATGATGCCGGGAACCGAAATGCCAGAAATGCCAGTACCACCGGAAGGTATGCCGGCGCCACCTATGCCGCCAGCGCCACCGGTTCAGTAACAAAATCACAACACTTGACAGGAACCCTTTTTTGTAATATAATAAAGGGTAGATGCTTTTAGAAGTTCTTTGACAAAATATAGGTGTGTGACAGCTTTGCGTTTTGTATGTTCTGAGGGTTTGATCCTAGCTCAGGACGAACGCTGGCGGTGTGCCTAAGACATGCAAGTCGAGCGACGAAACTGATTCTTTTCTTAGCAATAGGAGAAGAGTTGGTGGAAAGCGGCAAACGGGTGAGTAATACCTGGATAATCTGCCTTTTAGTGGGGGATAACTCTGCGAAAGCGGGGCTAATACCGCATAAAACTCTTTTTCGCAAGGAAAGGAGCCAAAGGTTTTCGGAGCAATCCGAAAGATCACTGAAAGATGAGTCCGGGTCCCATCAGCTAGTTGGCGGGGTAACGGCCCACCAAGGCTATGACGGGTAGCTGGTCTGAGAGGATGGTCAGCCACACTGGGATTGAGATACGGCCCAGACTCCTACGGGAGGCAGCAGTCGGGAATATTGGACAATGCCCTAACGGGTGATCCAGCGACACCGCGTGGAGGATGAAGGTCTTCGGATCGTAAACTCCTGTCGGGTGGGACGAAGTTTCGACGCAAGTCGGAATTGACGGTACCACCGGAGGAAGTCCCGGCTAATTCCGTGCCAGCAGCCGCGGTAAGACGGAAGGGGCAAGCGTTGTCCGGATTGACTGGGTGTAAAGGGCGTGTAGGTGGTTTGACGGGTCCAGCATTAAATACCCCGGCCTAACCGGGGAAGTGTGCTGGAAACTATCAAGACTTGAGTCTGAAAAAGGAGAGCGGAACTCTTGGTGTAACGGTGAAATGTGTAGATATCAGGAGGAACACCGGTGGCGAAGGCGGCTCTCTAGTTCAAGACTGACACTGAGGCGCGAAAGCCGGGGGAGCAAACAGGATTAGATACCCTGGTAGTCCCGGCCCTAAACGATGGGTGTTAGGCATTAGCCTTTCGGGGTTAGTGTCGTAGCTAACGCGTTAAACACCCCACCTGGGAAGTACGGTCGCAAGGCTGAAACTCAAAGGAATTG